>JAZKSG010000090.1:0-2649 GCA_036626215.1 Thermoplasmatota archaeon | reverse complement strand
TTGACAATTCCCAAACAAATCTGCGACTTATACAATTTTCGGGATGGCGACAAAATGAAAATAGAGCCAATCGGCGTAGGTGAACTAAAAATTAAAAAGAAAGAAAAGAGAAAAAACCAGGGTTAAACCCACGATTAACTGAATGATCAAAAAAAAAAATAGAATACTTCATTATACAAACAATTGGGATTCGAAAAACTAAATCTAGTTTTTTTAATACTTAAATCTACGTTCATAATCCTTGTGAGACATCCACTCCAGGACAACAGTTATTATCTTAATTTCATCGCCTATAATCGTATATATAAGACGCCAAGCGTTAGGTAAATCATATTTCCAAAGATTATCGATACCATATTTTTTGATATAACCTTTAGGCCACAGCTTTCTAGGTATCTTTATTCCACAGGCAGGGTCTTTTTTTTAAATCATCTGTAGCTCGATCTATAAAATCATAGAGTTCCTTATCCTCTGTTTTACCATGTTTAAGTTTTTCAAGATCATCTTTAAGTTCAGGAACGATACGTACTTCAATTTCTCTGTTGTTCATTTAATTTTTTCTCCAGATTTCATTACTTTTTTCATAAGTTCAGGATTCCATATCCATACAATCCTACCGTCGTCATCAATCAATATCTTCCCAGAACTTTCTAAATAATCAATAATGAGATTGAATGTTTGATACATCACTTTTTTAGGGAGAGCTTTCCATAATTCTGTTTTACGTGGGTAATCCATTTCCTGTATTTTTTCCTCAACCATTAATATAGTATCTAATTGAGGATAATGAATCTTTTTTTTGTATACTTTCTGCTTTTCCTTATACTCTGTCATTATATATATTTATATAATTCAATATACTTAAATATTTCGTAGAATTTTTACAAATAACCTATATTTCCCTCCTGGCAGAAACACCCATAAAATAGGGTAAAACGGGTTATATACACCAATCACCTCTCTAAGGGTAAAAACCGGTTTAAACCATAGGTTTTTTTGTTATCGACTTGTTTTTTTCCTTAGAACAGGTATTTTCGTGCATATAACATGTTTTAAGCCAAGTTCTTTTTTTGGAGCTCTCAGAGTCTAAAAAAAGAGGAATCACAATAAAACAAAACTCCGTGAAAAATAAGTTTTATTTAAATACATATTACGTGAAAAATACATTTTATCAAAAAATTCACGGAATTTATATTTAAACATAGGGGTTTTCACGGAATGTTTCTAAAACAAGAACATAGTTACTGGTATTTGAAAGAGTCACAAAAAGACCGAAACGGCAAATGGTTCGATCGGACAATAGCCAGTTTCGGAAAAAACAAATCACAATTCAGAATATCCTACATATACCAGGGGCACAAAGACGCACTACTAAAAAACAAAGGAAGAAACAGAGGTTCAACTGGTAGCAGCGGAACTGAAACCACCACAGGCCTACCTGTTTACCCTAGAGCATCTGAAAAAAGTGTATCCTCAGAAGAAAAACAAACTTTAATCTACGGATGCGGAGGAGTACCACGAGAGGTATACACCACCGATGAATCTTTAGAAAATGTTAAAACTTGGTATAAATCACAGATGGCTGCAGCCGGATGAGATTTATCTATGAAGGGAGACTACGAACCTGATTACAGAGGTAAATGGTACAAAGATGGCAAAATAGCAACTGTCTGGATTTTAACCCAAGAGATGATAACCGCACAAGAGATGAACTATGGAGTGGAGATAGATCTATCAGGAACCGTAATTGTTTTGTCCACCTGGAATGAATCAGTTTGTGACTTTTAAAAAGAGTGAAAAAAATAATTGTTTAAAAAAGTTCAAAGTATCCCAAAAAAAACAATTTAGAAACACCCTTCTCTTCACACTGTAAAATTTCAACTATTCTTTTATTTTTCTAGAATAAATAAAATATTTATCAAACATTCTACCAGATCTTCTTTTGTAATTTTTACACAATAAATATAAATACTAACAAAGATAAAAAATACAGTATAAAGGATCTGGTGGATGGAAAGATGATCAAAAAAACATTAACTGTTATCCTAATTTTTATTCTATTTTCTAGTTTTTTTAACATATTTTTTTCTATACCATGTAGAGCAGCTGGAGACACTCTACATGTAGGAACTGGACAGACATATTCAACTATTCAAGAAGCTATAAATGCAGCTAACACCAGCGACACTGTTTATGTTCATACTGGCACTTACTCTGAAAACATTGTTATCAATAAATCCATAACGCTTAAAGGAGAAAGCAATCAAGATACTATTATTCAAGGTTCAGGCGGTAAAACAATACAGATAACAGCAAACAACGTAGAAATAAAGAATTTAAAAATAAAAAACAACGGAGGAGAAACCTATAATATTTATATAGAATCAATTTCAGATTGTCTAATAAAAAACAATATACTGAGAGACGCAGGATGGAATATATATCTCCAAAGCTCCTCTGAAAACAACATTGAAGACAACTCTATAAAAGACAATGACATTGGAATATATCTATCTAACGCCGACAACAACATTATAAAATCCAATAACATCAACAGCAACAGCATTTATGGAATAGACATACCCTCCTCTTATTCCTCTGACAACACAATATATCTTAACGATTTTTCGAATAATAATCAAAATGCTC
>JAZKSG010000089.1:0-2654 GCA_036626215.1 Thermoplasmatota archaeon | reverse complement strand
TCTCCATCTCCAGAACCAATCTCCTCTATTTCTCCGGTACCTGGAAAATGTGGACTTAGATGTATAGATTGATACAACACATCTTTTCTATCATAAAAAATATCCTGGATGCCATTTCCATGATGTACATCAGGATCAAAAATCAAAACTTTTTTGTCTTCCTTAGTTAAAGCATGGGCTGCAAGCGACTCGTTGTTAAACAAACAGAAACCCATACTGGTTTTAGAGGTGGCATGATGACCTGGAGGACGAATCAATGCGAAACCGTTGTCCGCTTCCTCGTTTAAAACATTTTTACAGAGTTTAAGCAAAGAACCTGCAGCAAGACGAGCTGTATAGAAATCATCTTTACAGACATAGGTATCCAAATCTATCCAGGAATCCTCTGTTTCACTTATATCTTTTACCTGCTTTATCATCCTATCTGAATGAACCTCATACAACAGTTTTTCAGGTAGAATCTTTGGTTCTACAAAATCTAGTTGTGGATAAAAAGATGCTTTTTTTAGTTGGTTAAACATGATTTTTGTTCTAGCCGCATTTTCAGGATGACTAGGGTTATGATGTTTCTGGAATTCTTCTGAATGAATTATCTGTGTATTAACCATTTTTTCACCCAAGCATTCACATTAGAGGGAATCCATAAAAACAAATAGGTTTTTAATATTTTTTTCCTCATGGTTTAAGTAATAGATATCACATTGTGGAAAAAACCATA
Source organism: Thermoplasmatota archaeon (assembly GCA_036626215.1). Lineage (GTDB taxonomy): Archaea > Thermoplasmatota > E2 > DHVEG-1 > DHVEG-1 > JAZKSG01. The sequence continues at coordinate 1,936 of JAZKSG010000089.1, read as the reverse complement.
ATTATAAAATTGTTTTCTTGTTTGGGAGGCTAAAAAAAGTTTATGGATAAGACATTGTTAGGTGTTTCTCCGGATTACTTGTATTTTATCGATGAAAAACCAAAATCTGTTTCAGATTTCCATAAACCATATTTTTATGTTTTTTCCTCCCGTGACAACGATATCCACTCCTCTCGTAGACGCCTAGTTAAAAAGTGGAAAAACTGTGGTTCAGATGACGTTTTGTCTAAAATCGACGATATCGGGGAAGTTGAAAAACGTAGGGGTTTCTGGGATTATGGTTTAGAAAGAGATGTTTTCAAAGTTTATGCCAAACGATCTTATTTTGTACCAGAGATCACTGATTTTTTGTTTTTTAGATTTGGTTTATATACCGGGGAGCATGACATCGCCTATCAGAAAAGAGTAGCTACAGATTTAGCAGCAGAAGACAAAGCATGGGTTTTTGACACCCAAGGTAAAAAGGAAACTGCTAAAGTTTTGGTATATGATATCGAAACCACTCAATATGAGGAAGGAAAAAAAGAGGTCCCTATTGACATCATTGGTTGGTCTAGTTTTGATATAGGATTCCAATCTGAGAAAGATTTAGAAAACGAAAATTTTAGTTTCGACATAGCGGACTGCCCCGACTCCTGGGAAGAACCAGAGATAAACCAGTTGGTCTCCCATAATTTGGATGAAGAAGTAGAAAATCTCCTGAGTTTCTGTAAAACTTTGATGAACTCAGATATTATATCAGGTCATAACATCCTAGGTTTTGACAACCTTCAAATTTATACTAGGATCAAATGGTTTCTGCAAAACAGAGCAAGTACACTATCTAAAAACCAAAGGAAAACTTTTGAAACATTTTTAGATCGTTATTGCAGAAGTGATCAATCTTATCATTTCGGGACACGATCAGATGTCCTCCAGTTTTATCCTAGTAGCTTAGATACTTTTCTAGGTGCAAGAAAATTTTACAGTTTTTTGAATGATTTCAGTTTAAAAGGATTAGCACCATTTTTAGATATTAAATTAGATGACCGCCTAGTTTTGAAACCCTCAGAGATGGATATAGATAAACGTACTATCCGCTATAACAAACAGGATGTCCAGGAGCAGCTTGGTGTCACGTTGAACATTATACAGCAGGCTTTACCTCTTAGTTTTACTACAGGTATGCCTTTTGATTTACTTTTTAGTAGCGGCGCCGTACAGATGTGGGACTATATGAGTCTTATACGTGGACATCGTCAACGTAAAATTATGCCACCTATCTGTAGAGTCATGTCTCTCTGTAAACAACTACAGAAAGACTTCGAAGGATATGGCAGTAGAAACGAGTTAGCTGAAATGGCTCGTAATCGTGAACAAACACTGTCTAAAGAGTTTAAACGAGTAGTTAAATATGGTGAGGAGATGCCTGGCTGGGTGATGAACCCTGAAGTAGTATATAATAAAGATGCGAAGGATGCTGATGAACGTCTCGCTTATCATATGCCTGGTGGTATGACTATCAAACCTGACTCCGATGCGAATTCACATTTTATTCCTTGGTGGAACGTTATCGTGGCAGATGTCGGAGCTATGTATCCCACTATCCTCAAAGCTATGAACATCGGCGCTGACACAGTTCGTCTATCTAAAAAAAATGAGAAACCAGATTATTGGATTTGGTTGAAAAAAATCCCTGGAAGTTTCCTAAAAGGCAACGATGTAAAATGGCGGCAGGTAGGAGAAAAAGATGGTTTTGCAGATGAGGGATATATGGTAGGTGTAAAAATCGATGAAAAACAAGGTGTGGTAAACACGGCGATGACTGGTATTTTGAACATGATTAACAAAATCAAAAAGGAGTTGAACGAGGCAAAAGAGAAAGGTGTCTCTGATGCTGAACTTAAACGTCTTAAAATGATGTATCAGAGTGTAAAAGGCGCTCGAAACGCGGGAA
>JAZKSG010000088.1:0-2725 GCA_036626215.1 Thermoplasmatota archaeon | reverse complement strand
TCTGGTGGGCCACCTGTTTCTTCATATGCTAGATCTCGTAGATTTTCTATCGGCATCAGGTTTACTTTATCTTTTACTTTTTCTTTTAGATCTTTACGACGTGGGTTTATCGCTATTCCTTCGTTGGTTACTATGGCGTCTACTACGTCTCCAGGTGTGGTCAAAGTAGTAACTTTGTCTCTAACTACGGGTATATTTTTTCTGAAAACTGGGATGGTTATAATTGTTAATCCTGCTCCAGCGCAGGTATCTTGATGTCCACCTATTCCATGGAGTAGTCGTCCGTCGCTATGGGTATTTACGTTTACATTGAAATCTGTGTCTACCTCTGTTGCACCAACTATGGTGGTGTCAAGTCCATCTAAGAAACGTCCTTTGTTGGTAGGATCTGCATAATGTCCTATATCGGTTATCAATTTACGGTGCTCAGCGAGGAATTTTATTGCCTCTGTGTCGAAACATTGTAAGCCGTATACGTTTTCAACTAGTCCTTTTTTGTACATATCTACGATATATTCGGTTACTCCTCCTGTTTCGCAGGCAGCGGTAACGTTTTTTTCTTCGAGTTTTTCTTCAAGATATTTTAAAGCAGCGAGTGATATTCCGCCTGCTCCCGCTTGGAATATCATCCCGTCTTTTATCAGATCTGCTGCCTCAATGAGGTTGATACATTCTCTAGCGATTTTGAGTTTCAACGGGTTTTCAGTTACTTTTAAAGAACCAGATACTATGTTTTTTGGATTCCCTATTTTATCTGTTTCTACTACATGGTCAACATCGGTCTCATGTATCTCTTGAAGTGGACATGGTCTTTCAACTAGGTTGTCAGTTACCACTATAACATGATCAGCATATTTTGCGTCGACATTAGAATAACATATAGGCCCAAACGTGTTTTCTCCTATAAGACCGGTGCAGTTTCCACGGTTGTCTGCAGCTGATGCAGCAATTATTGCGATGTCTACATGTAGCTCATCGTTTTTTACAGCCGCCCAACGGCCGCCATGGGAACGTAATACAACTGGATGCGGCAGAGGGTTTTTAGATACATAATCTCCAACTGGTCCGTTGATACTTCCTTCTATCCGGGTGACCGTTCCTTCTTTTATATGTTCGATGACGGGTTTATGTACAGGGAATAAAGCTGTCTGAGCGAGACGTATATTTTTAACACCAAGTTCTCTAACTGCATCTAATGTCTGATTTACTACATAGTCTCCATTTCGTAGTTGATGATGAAAACTCAGTGTCATACCGTTTTTTAAACCAGATTTTTTCAATGCCTCCTTTAGTGTTTTTACTTTAGATTTACAACTGTTTTTCTGTGCACCATTAAAAGGTCTAACTTTTTCTTCTTTTATTTCAGATGGTATTTTTCGACCTGCAGCGTTTTTCATTTTTCTATCAATCCTTTTTTGATATGGAAATCTATAAAATCACAATGATGTACAATCACTGCCTCTGAACTCCGGTTGGTTTTATCTCCCTCATGGCTATGGGCATAGATGATGTGTACTACTTCATCTGGAAGACCTATCTGCCAGGCGAGTTTTGAACCAGATACAGGGTGACGGAATTTTTTTCCATAATCGCCTTTGACAACCTCTCCATTTTTTACGTCATATTCTAATAGTTTACCGACGTCATGTAGAAGGACTCCTGCTATCAAAAAATCTTGATTCAGTTTTTCTTCTCTTTTATCCAATACTGTTTTAACCAGTTTAGCCACTCTTTTTGTATGGTCTGCTAGTAGCCCTGAGTTTTCGAAAAGTAATGTAAAAGGTATTTCTTCTAAACTGTTCCAACCGCCTTCGTCAGCAGCGTTTTTCCAGACTTTTACTACTTTTTCCCTTAGTTTTTTATCTTTGATAAGTTGTAGTTCTTTTTCAAAAATGTTTTCTATTTCTTCTTTGTTAACCATAAAAAATGTTTAGCCCCCACTTTTTTTATAATTCTTTAATCTAAAACTATGTTATTAACGTTCTGCCATTTTTGTATATCTTCTAGACAAAAATTTTTGATTTTATATTTGAAAAGAGGTTTGGGTTGGTACTTGAATGTTGAGGTTGGGATGTTTAAAACAGTTTTTTGCAACACTTTTTATACCTCTTTTTCATTTACATTTTTTGGGAGGAAGTTTTTTTATCCGCGCTGAGATAGATGTTAAGAAGATTTCCGATGGCTTTTTACCTTTTGATTATCAATATGCATTATCTTCTATGCTGTATGGTAAGCTCGCTGAGGGAAATGTCAGTTTAGCTAATCAGGCTCATTCTCATCAGGGTTTTAAATGGTATAATTTTTCAAACCTTATTTTAGATGGTTATACTTCTAACGAGAATGGTTTATCATTTAAAGAGGGTAGTTTTATTCTATCCTCTCCGGATAAAGATTTTGTAAAAGCTTTCGCGGAGGGGCTTTTAAAAAAACCAGAGTTTAACCTTTTTGATCAAAACTTTTTAGTTTCCAGTATAGAAATTCTGGATAAACCGGATTTAAAAGATAAAAAAATGTTTAAAACATTAAGCCCGGTTTTTGTAAAAACCAAAAGAAAAAAAGATGACAAGCTGGTGGAGTGGGATCTTTATCCAACTGATGGAAAGTTTCATGAAAATGTTCATCAAAATTTGGTGGATAGATACAAAGAATATTATGGACATCCGCCAGATGAGGATTTTTTTGAAATAACAGATGTTGAAAATTTCAAAAGTAAAAAAGTTAGAAT
>JAZKSG010000087.1:0-2857 GCA_036626215.1 Thermoplasmatota archaeon | reverse complement strand
TTTTGAGGAACAGAAAAAAAAGTATTCTTTTTGTTATGGTACTCTGCAAGGTATTCCTGTTCAACCTGGCCGGGTGTAGGGACCATCAAACCTTTATTTCCCAATGAAGATAGATCCATAATTGTGGAGTAGCCGCTACGGGAAATCACCATCTTTGATCTATTCAAAATCTCCTCACGTTTGTCACTTGGTAGAAAAGAATATGTCTCCACATTTTCATAACCTGAAAAAAGTTCTTCCTCTGCTTTCCCTAACGTCACCACTATTTTTCCATCTAATCTATCAATCTGAGAGAGAACTTTTTCCTCAAAAATACTTCTCTGTGGCTCAGGTCCAGATATAGAAATCAGGTAATCAATATCTTTCTCTAGGTTTTTTTTCTCAAAATCAGAAAGCACCCCGACATAATGCAGCTTGCTTTCATCGATCCGGTGGAGATTATGAGAAAGATTTCCAGATAAACTATTCTCTCTGTAATCTGGAACAATTACTCCACAGAATCTTTTGAAAAAAAAGAGATTAAAAATTTCGCTTCCTCTTTCAAACATTTTAATGTGGAGGGGGTTCATGATACGCATCTGATGTGAAATGAAAAAACTCGGGATTTTTTTACTATATAAATCGTATCTTCCATCTGAAATAATAAGATCGCATTCACGGTGTTTAAGCATCTTTGTTAAACGACTCAACCCGGATCTCATCTTACCTATAAAAACAGGCCAATAAACCAATGTTTTAGCGAGAAAATCACGAGTATTTTTTGATAAAAGCATAGGATACCCAGGTATATCTACATATTCAGCTTGATCACCTAGCTCCTTTTTCAACAGGGAGAGACTTCGATCATGAGAGATTATTGTAACCTCATGTCCTTCTTTTATCAACCTTCGTATAACTGGAAGAGAACGTGTCGCATGACCTAGACCCCATGAACATACTCCATATATTATTTTCATAATTTGAGGCGGATGTATCTGGATTACATGTTAAAAAATTAACTGGAAAAAAAGCCATATTTTATATGACGTTTATTTATTACAAAACTAAAAAAAGAAAAACTTTAGGGAGGTTTTTTTTGATGGATTTCAAAACCAAACTAACGAATATCAGCAGGAAAAACGACAGCATTCTATGTGTAGGATTAGATGTCGACCGAGATAAAATACCAAGTTTTCTTTTCAATCAATACAAAAACCCTTTTTTTGAGTTCAACAAATCCATAATAGATTCCACCAAAGATTTAGTCTGCGCATATAAATTAAACATAGCTTTTTATGAAACATTAGGATCAAAAGGTTTTGATTTACTAAAAAAAACAGTTGATTTCATCCCTGAAGAAATAATCATCATTTTAGATGGTAAAAGAAACGACATAGGTAACACTGCTCGTAAATATGCAGAAAGCCTATATGAGACATATCATGGTGATGCAGCTACAGTAAATCCCTATCTTGGTATAGATGGTGTAAAACCGTTTTTGGGCTATAAAGACAAATGTAGCTTTATTCTATGTCGCACGTCTAACCCTTCAGCTACTGATTTCCAAGATCTCATAGTTGAAAATCAGCCTATGTTCCAAAAAGTTGCTGAGAAAATAAACGAATGGAATGAGATAAATGATAACTGTGGTGCTGTAGTAGGTGCTACCTATCCGCAGGAGCTTAAAAAAATAAGGAAAATTCTTGGAGAGGAGATACCTTTGTTGTTGCCTGGTATAGGTAAACAAGGTGGAGATGTCGAAAAAACGGTGAAGTATGGAACCAATAAAAAAGGTGAGATGGCTATAATCAACTCGTCTCGAGGAATTATATATGCTGGAAAAAACCAAGATTTTGCTGAAAAATCTAGGCAGAAAACCTTGGGATTAAAAAATCAGATTAACAAATATCGATAAAGGGTAGTTGCTAAACATTTTTTTTACTCTTTCATCGAAAAAAATATTAAACATAACTAACTATAATAAAAAACGCCTTGTTAGTCGAAGGTCTCCAAGACAAAAAAAGATGATTGGAGAAGCAAAGGCAAGGCAACAAAAAAAAATAGGTTGATACCAAATATTTGGGTCCCTCTTCGATCAAATTAGACGTACGAGTCATATGAGATGAGAAAGAGGACAACCATGGTATCAAAAAACTTTGTCGTGAAAAATAGGGCTGCCGTATTGCCTGCTGCTGTTTATTAGTAATGCTGCGGCTCTTACACCCAACAATTTACGATTTCCGATGGTTGTTGGGTGACAACGACAAAAAAAATATTTTCTATTACTCTTTTCTTAAAAATTAAAAATATATCAATCTAATATTTTAGCTTAAAAAAAGTAAAAAAATATGAAAAAAGAAAAAGAGGTGTTGGTTTTTTTAGCCCGTTATTTAGTACATAACTAAAGGACCAAGTACTTTAGCGGAATACTCTTCTACTGTTGTTCCTTCTTCTGGAACTGTGACTTCTACAGTTATTTTTACGCTACCGAAACCAAGTCCGAGGCTTGGTGGAGTAATTACTTTGCTGCTTCCTGCAGAGATGTTTTCAAGAGTTCCATTTCCAGAGACATCTATACTGCCTAGGAGTCCGCCTTTTACACTGATTTTATAGTCTGCTGTAATGTTTTCTTCCATCTGGTTTTTGACACTTATTTTGATCCCGCTTAGACTGAGCCCTAACATAGGTAGGGTTTTCTCAGCTTTAACCAAAACTGGGCTTTCTTCGAAATGAGCAACAATTGATTTGTTATCGTCCATGGTTACATTTAGTGGGTTATCGGTTCCGCTAACATCTCCAGACCAATGATCAAATACGTATCCAGAGTCTGGTATGGCTTTAACTTGTACCTCTGCGCCAGTTTCGTATTCTTCTTTAG
>JAZKSG010000086.1:0-2861 GCA_036626215.1 Thermoplasmatota archaeon | reverse complement strand
GGTTGATTAAGAAACGTCAGACTAGAGCTACCTATGATAAAATAGATGGTGAGTTAGAGATGGCGGTTTGTATAGGTAACTCTATCCCGGTGATGATAGCTGCAAGTCTCGGTCCTCCTTCAGGTGTGGATGAGTTTAGTATAGCTAACGCTCTTGATGAGACTCCTATGGTTAAATGTAAAACTAAGGATTTGGAGGTCCCCGCGTTTTCTGAGATAGTTATAGAGGGGAGAATTACTCGTGAGACAGATAAAGAGGGTCCTTTTGTTGATTTAACTGAGACTCGTGATTTTGAACGTCAGGAACCAGTTTTTGAGGTGGACTGTATAACTCGTAGAAAAGATGCAATGTACCAGGCTTTACTTCCAGGTAGATGTGAACATAAAACGTTGATGGGGATGCCTAAAGAACCCACGATTTATGACGAAGTTAGCAAAGTATGTGACTGCAAAAACGTACTTGTGACTATGGGTGGCGGAAGTTGGCTTCATGCTATAGTACAGATAGATAAACAGGATGAAGAAGAGCCAGAGAAAGCTGTTGAAGCAGCTTTTAAAGGACATGGAAGCCTTAAACATGTGGTGATAGTAGATCCAGATGTAGACATATATAGCTCTCAGGCTGTGGAATGGGCGATAGCCACCAGATTTCAAGCAGATAAAAATCTTATAGTTAAAAAAGATCAACCAGGTAGCTCTTTAGATCCATCTGGTAAACATGTACCTGGTAAGAAAACCAGGACGGCGAAGATGGGGTTAGACGCTACTATACCCAAAGATGTAGATAAATGTAGCTATGAAACAGTTTCTTATAAAAAAGTTGATCTGGATGATTACCTCAGGTGAAGAGAAAACCAAGGTTTGGTTGAAAAAACAAAAAATTGGTGATGATGTTTTACTAATTGTTGGTGGAGGAGAAAAAAATCATATCGGCGCTGCTATAATGTGTACACCTGGCGGAAAAACAAGGGTTTTGAAATATGGTAGCCATAAAGATCATATTGTTTTGAAGTCTATTGCAGAGAAAGCTTGTGAAAAATATAAACGAGTTGTTGTTGCAGTAGGTGGGATACATATAAAGAATGCTTCAGAAAAAGAAATAAATCAGGTTGTTGAAAACTGTGAGAGGTTGGAAGAATGTATTTAACTAAAGAAGAAGAAAAAATACTTGATGGTGAACAAGGCGAAGTTATGGAGCGAATGTTTAGATTACTTGTTCGACTTGGAGACATTTACGGTGCTGATAAGATGATACCGGTTGGATCGGTTCAGGTGGCAGGTGTCTCCTATAAATCTATAGGTGATCCAGGTTTAGAGTTTCTGCAGGATCTGGCTTCTAAAAACGCCCGGGTACAGGTTTTAACTTATCTGAACCCCGCAGGTATGGATCTTGAAAACTGGAAAGAACTTGGTTTCCCAGAAGATTTCGCAGAGAAACAGTTAGAGATTATGGAGGCTTTCAAAAAAATGGGTATAGTAGTTACTTCGACATGTACACCTTATCTAGCTGGAAATCTACCTCGTTTCCGTGAGCATATAGCTTGGTCTGAATCAAGCGCTGTTTCTTTTTCTAACTCTGTTATAGGCGCTCGGACAAATCGGGAAGGTGGACCATCGGCGTTAGCAGCTGCTATATGTGGTCGAACACCTAACTATGGTTTACATCTCTGGGAGAACCGTCAACCCGATTATCAGATAAATGTAAAAGCTGATTTAGAGTTCAACTCTGATTTTGGAGCACTTGGACATATAGTGGGTAAAGAGGTAGAAAACAAGATTCCTTTTTTTACAGGGATAAAAAACGCTGATACAGATCAACTCAAAAGCCTTGGGGCAGCTATGGCGGCAAGTGGAGCTGTTGCATTGTATCATGTAGAAAATCTAACTCCTGAAGCAGACATGGTAGAAAAAAAAGAGTTGGAGATTATAACTGTAGATCAGAAGGATATAGACAATGCATATGATGAACTTAGTGGCGGTGAAGAACCAGATATAGTTGTATTAGGTTGTCCTCATGCTTCTCTAAAAGAGATTTCGAGAGTCGCAGAGAAAGTAGAAGGTAAAAAACTTAGGAAACCTGTCTGGATTTGTACTAGCCGTATGGTGAAAGAAGCAGCTGAACGTATGGGGTACAACGACGTTATCGTTAAAGCAGGTGGAAACATTGTAGCAGATACCTGTATGGTGGTGTCGCCGATAGGACGGATGGGGTATAAGACAACCGGTGTAAACAGTGGTAAAGCTGCAAACTATCTACCAGGATTCTGTAAACAAAAAGTAAGATTTGCAAATATTGATAAATTGGTGGAGGGACAGCTATGAAAGGAAGAACCATTAGCCCTGGTTACGCTGAAGGTGAGGCTTTGGTTTCGTCTAAACCCATAGGGTTTTATGGAAATGTAGACATTGAAACAGGTGAAGTCATAGAGAAAGGTCATCCTTTAGAAGGTTGTTGTGTTAAAGACAAAATTTTGGTGTTTCCCTGTGGTAAAGGTTCTACTGTGGGAAGCTATGTTATATATGGTCTAAATAAAAACGGGGTGGGGCCAAAAGCCGTGGTTAACGAAGAAACTGAGACTATTGTCGCTACAGGTTGTATCCTTGCAGGTATACCATGTGTAGATCACGTTGACATCAAAAAAATAAAAGATGGAGATCATCTTGTCGTTGATGCAGATGAGGGAAGTGTCGAGAAAAAAGAATAAAAAAAGTTTTTTTCTTAATCTTTTTTTTAATGACGCATAGTCCAAATAGAAGCGACGCCATCAGTGTTTATTTCATGGTGTTCATTGTTTTCATCCCATCCGATGGTTGCTTCAACTGAGGCTCTACCGATGTCCATACCTACTTTTGGTAGAGAGT
>JAZKSG010000085.1:0-2918 GCA_036626215.1 Thermoplasmatota archaeon | reverse complement strand
CTTTTATACCAGCCGTAATAATCAAAAAAATGAACCGGGATACCCTTCTTACCTAGAAACAAAATTACTCCGGAGGTAAGATTAACAGATCCGTAACAAAAAATAGAATTAACCCGATTAACAGGTATAGCACGACGAGTGTTTTCATTAGTAAAATAAACCGTGTTTTCTTTACGTTGAAGCTCTCCATCCTGAGTTATATAATAATCATTTTTCATACATTATCACTAAAACAAAACTCTTCATAAGCACACTTCTTACAAATCTTCTTTCTTTTTGGTTTGGGCATATCATCAGAAACAATCTTTTTAATATTCTTAATTACCTCATACAACTGCTTTTTTTCCTTCCTTCCAAATTCTACTTGTTTTTTCTTATTTAACAAAGGATAATGCAGTTCACCCTTGGCCTCTACTCCATGTTCCTGCAAATAGTTCATATAAAAATACATCTGGAAAAGATGGGATTTTTCCATCTTGTCGCTTTTTTTGACCTCATGTATATAGAGCTCATTGTCTTTTTCTATGAAATCCAGTTTCATCTTGTTACGGATGTTTACCTCTTTTTTAACACGTGGATATCTATCTTTATGTATTTGTTTACCAATTTTGACATTTTCATGTTCATTTTCAAGATGGATATTATGATGGGAAAGCCATAGCTTAGTAGGGCAGATAAAATAATATGCAATTTTTACACCAGTTATATTTTCTATATTTTCCATCATTGATCTCCTGTTCGAATATTAAATATTTGAATAATCAAATGAGAAGCCATTCCCAAAGAGGAATATAGATTATCTCTAGGTCATCGATTTCCACTTTTTCTCTAGTATCTCCAGTAATTATTGTTCCTTTCTGCAGATTGAATTTTTTCAGTGTATATATCAAAGATTTTTCTTCTCTTCCATCTGTATTGGATACATCGCAGCATACCTGAATTAATTCCTTTATCTTATCTTTTTCTTTAACTAAAAAATCTACTTCCATGTTCCGATCATTCCAATAATATATTTCATCATATCTACGTTTAAGCTCAAGGAACACAGAGTTCTCATACAGACGACCGAGATCGTCGTTGAATTTAAAACCCACAGAGTTTCTTATTCCATTATCTATACAATAAATCTTTTTCGGGTTGAACTGTTGTTTTTTTAGAGAATACGAAAACATTGGCAATGGAAAGAAAAAATAGCTTTCTTCCATATGATGTATATAGCTCGAAATTGTATCAGAAGAAACACCTAGATGACTTGCAATACGAGAATAGTTAAGCAGATTTGTAAAGTTAGACAACAAGTAGTTTTTAAGTTTCTCTACTTTCTCTGGTTTGTTAATACCTGAACGTTGAATTACATCCCGATAAAGTATGCTGTCTGAATAAAAACGCAATAGTTTCCTCTTCTTATTTTCCTCATTTTCTAAAACAATTTCTGGAAACCCACCCCATTGTAGATATTCTCTCAGATGATGTTTTATCCTGGTTTTTTTCGAAAGAAGATCTACACGTTTCGTCCAGTTGATACCTTTAGCTCTTAGAAACTCGGTGAAGAAAAAGGGATAAACATCGAAATAGATGAAACGTCCTGCAAGAGCAGAACTAAGTTCAGTTTTAAGAAGTCTTGAACCACTGAGGAATATCTTTGTTCTCTGCTCTAGATCATAAATTCTTTTAATCGTTTTATCCCAGTCTTCAATTTCCTGTATTTCATCTAAAAAGAGATATATTCGTCCATCAGGATTAAACATTTCTTTATGTTTTTCCCTAGCATTTTCTATTAAATTTTTTTCTTCAACTCTTTCATCGTCGCACTTAACGAACAAAATATTTCTGCTATCTATCTTTTTTTCAAGTAGACTCTGGATGGTCATATACATAAGCGTGGTTTTACCAGCTCTTCTGCAGCCAGTTATAGGAATGATCTCTCTACGGTTCAACCAGTTTTCTAGTTTCTTCCGGATGTCTCTATCTACATATTCTATACTGAAATCATCTTTCGTCCACCATGGATTCCATTCCACCAAAATTTCTTCATCCATATTCCAAAACCGAGCATGATTTGATATGTAAATAATATATAAACAGACTATTAACACTTTCGAATCAAATAGAAAGAAATCAGGTTTTTGTTCTAATTCAATCTAAAGGAACAAATACAATAAAACCAATTTTTGATCTTACTAATCTTTAAATTAATAGCATTTTTAAAAAATCCGAAACAAAAATTTTATAAGCTAGTTAAATTATAGTTTAACCAATAGGTTAGAATGATTGAGAAAAAAATACTGAAAAAAGGACAAATAGTAATACCAAAAACAATCAGAGAACTAATATCCCTACATGAAGGAGATAAAGTAACCATCGAAATGGAAGGAAACACCATCAAAATCCAAAAAGCAAAAAACATAACAGAAAAACTAAAAGAAACCGCCGAAAAACATCACAAAAAAATAACCACCAAAGAAATAAAAAAAACTCTAAAAAAAAGATACAAGGAATAAAAAAAACATGTACATAGACTCAAACATATTCATCTACTCCGCAATAGACAACACCAAAATAGGAGAAAACTGCAGAAAAATACTCAAAAAAATAGAAAACGACAAAATAACCGCAGCATCATCACTACTAACAATAGATGAAACACTATGGATACTACAAAAACAAATAGGCAGAAAAGAAGCACTAAAAAATACCAAAATCATACAATCACTACCCATAAAATGGATAAATCTAAAAAAAGAAACCCTCTACCAAACCTTCAAAATCTACAACGAAACACAACTAGATCCCAGAGATGCAATACACCTAGCATCAATGAAACAAACAGGACATACCACACTACTAAGCGAAGATCAAGACTTCGATGATATAGAAGAAATAGACAGAATTGCCACGAAGGAATATCTGAACACATC
>JAZKSG010000084.1:0-2925 GCA_036626215.1 Thermoplasmatota archaeon | reverse complement strand
GCCCCGTGAGCTTGTTCCGATTGGGGTGGCAGATTTCAGACGATTCAATTTACTTAAAAAGACATAAATGGTTTCTTTACAAAAAATTTCTTTTATTTTATCATCTGAAACTCCTTCTTTACCGGAATATTCCTTCCAGAGTTCATATCCTGAAAAAGTTTTATACCGTGCATATTTTTCATCAAGTTTCTGCTTATATTTTGCAAGACTGTGGTTTAAATCATGGTTTTTACCATTACTTTTTGTTTCCATTTCTGCTTTACGCAGCTCTTCTTGATATTTACCGTAGCCTTCTTTATACTCTCCAAAAGATTTAAGAGTATATCCATAAAGAAGCGTGTTTGCGATATAATTCAACCTATCAAGTAACTTTTTAAAACCCGCATCGTGAGTGATATCAATACGAGCATATGTTTCATCAAATTTTTCATATTTGCTGGGATCAAAAAGAACCTTCTTTGTTAAGTTATTTAAAAATAAAATCTGAGATTTTTCATCTGAGTTAAGATCAATAAAAGATTTTTTCTCATCTAATATTTTAGCAAAATCAATATCTACTTTTAATGTACTCTCTTTTCTTTTTATCTCCCAGATTTTTAATTGTAAGAAATTTGTTAAGCCAATGTATCGGGTCACTTCCTCTTCATATTTGAATGCTTGTTCTTCATGTTCTGGTTTGTTTATATTTACTGTTGGTTTTTTTGTCTCAATTTTCAACACAGCAAAATCATTTTCATCGATTATTGTAAGGTCTGCTCGTTTCTTTTCCCATTTGATATATTTTGGTTCAAAGCTAAGAACATCTTCTACAAAATACTTAACAAATCTATAACGTACATCATGTTCTGATGAACCTTTTTCGATTTCCTTAATTATGTTTTTGAATGATTTTATGATTTTATCTGCGAAATTTTCCTCACTTGTCAATGAAATACCTCTTAGAATTAACCATTTACTCCCACAATTCTGAAATTCGGAAAGTATGAATGTCAGAATAGCACTTATAATTTATCTTTAATAGATAAAGACTTATGTTGCTTCAATTGAAGTAATTGCTTCTTCTGGATTTTTTAATTTATATATTCTTTTTCTTGAGTCATCTGGGTGAAGTTTTGCAGTTAGCCAACCATGCTTTTTCAAATCAGATAAAATAGCACTAACAGTTCCATCCTTTTCTATTTTTAAGATTTTTTTTGCATCGTCATGTAAAAATTCATTTTCTTTGAATTTTCTCCATAAACTAGAATAACTCTCCATCAACCATTTTGGTAACGGTTTTGTCAATTTTTCCTCTCCTAAATTGGAGATTTAAATTAGTTATTTGCTTAAAAAACTATTGTTTTGCTAAACTATACAGTAAATAACAAAAACATTTATATAATACAATAGCTATATACTATACTAAATAGTAAATAACTATGATAAATTAAAGTGGAAAAAATGACCTACTCTCCTAAAGAAATAGATCTCAATACTATTCCCAACTCACATTCAACCAATTTTAAAAAAGAATTGGTAGGAGGTAATAACCAAAAATGGAAAAACATATTAGAAAAAGCAAGCCAAAGTCCCATAGAAGAAATGATTCACCAACAAATCCTGGAGGATAAGGTGAAAAATTACTATGGACTAAATAATAAGAATTTTCATCCAAAATTTGATCCAAACTATCAGAAACAATATGGACTTCTTGACCCAAAGAAACTCTCTTTTGAAGACATTCGACAACATGCAATAGTTCATCAAGGAAAAGATGAACACGGAACTGTCAAAAAACAAATGGATTACCTAAGTAAAATGACACAGCATCCAATATATCCAGTTGATTTCAATAATCCAGACTGGGAACAATATTTCCATTACATGGACTACATAAAGATGAATGGTGAAATGGATCGCTATGGAAACATAAAACCAGTAGGAATACATGGACTACTAAACAGAGACGAAGCATGGCTAATGTATCTTAAATCAATAGGCTACGAAGACTTCTTCCCAAGATACAGAACAAGACTTGACAAAAACAAGATACAACAAGCATCACAAAACAAACTTGACAAAGCAATACCAACACCAGAAATAGTCTACGAAATGCTTAGATACGAATACATCCTAAAACCAGAATATGACAAATACTACAAATCTCTAAAACAAAAAGGAATCAGAAGACGAGATCTAAACAAATACATCCAATACCAGTTTTTCTTTGGATTCTTTGTAGGAATGGCTTTTGAAAAAGAAATGGTGATACTAAATCTTCAAGACATAATTGACCAGGGACCAAGATATGCCATAAGAATAACAAGACCAAAGGTCGGCAACAAAAAACGAATGCTACGACTCGAAGAAACAATATCAAAATCACCAGTTCATAAATCAGTTAAAAACTATCTGACAAAAATCAGACCAAAATTTGCAGATAAAAAAGAAACAGCTTTTTCTGTGAATCCAAAAACAGGTAGAAGATGGGGATATGATCTGGTAGACAAACACAACAACGAAGCAATAGTAATCCAGAAAGGATGCGACCAACTACGAGGATACATGGAAAGATGGGGAACTAGAGTTTATCCGCAATATTTCCCGTATCTAATGAGACATTGGTGTGGCACAGCAAGAATGATAGACTGGGACAAAGAAGGAGATGCATTTGCAAGAGTCCAAGTATGGCTCGGACATGCAGATCCAAAAGACACAACAATATATGTCCAACTGCACAGACTTTGGGATGATAACAAAGGATCATGGTTGAGCCGTGCCCTCAAACGTGACTGGCACGGAGGAATGGACGACTCAAAAAACAGTAATGCACAACATATAAGATAAAAGGTGACTGTCGTGCCAAACTTTAGTAAAGAGAGCAAAGAATTCCCTCAAGCCCGTCCTTATATATTCTGTAAAGATTTTGAAATTTTATCGGTAAAA
>JAZKSG010000083.1:0-3114 GCA_036626215.1 Thermoplasmatota archaeon | reverse complement strand
TCTTCAGCAAGTTTTTTTTCATAATCTGATAGAGAACCTTTTTTCAGCTTAATGTTAAACTCTTTTTCAAACCCTTTTTTCATGTCTTCTACAGCATCTTCAAAATAGATTTTTTTATTAAAAACATGGGTTAAACTGGTGACACTCTCCTTAACGTTTTTAATGAGTTTATCTTTGGTTTTTTCACTAGGTATTTTTAGAAGTGAAAACATTTTCTCAACATCAACATCCAGAAGAATTGTACCGTGTTGCAAAACAGTTTTTTTCTGCCGTGTCTGGGCGTTACCTGAAATCTTCTTTCCATCTACCAAGATATCATTAATCGGCCGGTATTCACAGCTTACATCCATACAATCAAAACCTTTCATCAAAGCCCCACAGATACGTTTATAGCTCCCTAAAATATCCCCAGGAATCTCATCATGAGATTCAGGAATAATAATGCTATATGTTAATTCATCCTCATGAAAAACTGCTCCGCCACCAGTTATACGTCTAACAAAATCTATACCCCTCTGAGAACATTTTTCAACATCAACCTCTTCCTCAAGACTCTGGAAATAGCCGATGCTTATAGCCGCTGGCGTCCAACTATAAAATCTAACAGTAGGTGGAACTTTGTTTTCACTACACGCAGCCATTATAGCTCTATCAACCGCCATGTTATCATAGGCAGTGTTTGATCCTGTGTTTAGAAAACGCCATTTCTCCGCCATCATTCAACACCTTTCATGATTCCATCTACAATACTTTTAGCGTCAACTCCAACAAAATTTATATCATGTTTTTTAATGGTTGAGTCAACTGTTTCAAATAAAACGTTTCTATCTAAAACTGTATTTTTTAAATTTTCTTCTATTAGCTCAATTCCTTCTAGAGGATATGAAAAAAAATCCCCAGTAATCTTCACACTGTTCAAAACTCGGTTTTTTTCATCGTATTCTAAAAAAATTTTCAAAAGTTTTCCTTTTGGCACTTTGTAAACAGATTTACTATGCATAAGACAGTTTGTTAGGAATAACTAAGTTATTTATAAATCTATTTTTTTAGAAAAAAGAAATCATTTTATTGCTCTCTCTGCATGGTAACTGCTACGCACCAAAGGACCGGATTCAACATGTTCAAAACCTATATCCACTGCAATTTTTTTGAATTCATGAAACTCTTCTGGCGTGTAATATTTTTCAATTGAGGCGTGATTTCTTGAGGGCTGTAAATATTGGCCGATAGTTAAAAAATCGACATCACTATTTCTTAAATCTTTCATTGTTTCTATAATCTGGTCATATGTTTCTCCAAGCCCTACCATAAAACCAGATTTAGATTTAACCCTTGGGTCGATTTTTTTTATGTTTTTTAAAACCTTTAGACTAATCTTATAGTTGCCCTGTGGTCTAATACTGGGAAACAGATTTTTCACTACTTCGATGTTATGGTTTACCACAACAGGTTTTGATCCAACCACGGTTTTCAAAGCATCTTTATCTCCTTGAAAATCAGGTATCAGTAGTTCAACCTTGCAATCTGAGTTCATTTTTCTGATTTCCTCCGTTGTTTTTGAGAAAAATTTTGCGCCGCCGTCGTCGAGATCGTCTCGAGTTACAGAGGTAACTACTACATAGTTCAAACCTAGTTTTTTTACGCTCTCAGCTACATCTTGGGGTTCATCCCAGTTTAAGCTTTTTGGCTGACCGTGTTTAACGTTACAATAACGGCAGTTACGACTGCAGACATCACCCATTATAAGAAAAACAGCTGTACCATTGTCGAAGCATTCAAATCTGTTCGGGCAGTTAGCTTCCTCACAAATGGTGTGAAGTTTAGCAGAATGAAGAAGTTTTTTTATCTCCTTAAATTTTTCACTTCCGCCTTTCTGTACTTTCAGCCAATCAGGGTGTCGTCTACGAGTCATAAAAAAATCTGCCTCCAAACATCGTTCATTATTTTTATACTCCCATGATAACTCTTAAAAGATCACGTAGACCAGGGCTGAAACCAAGGATCAATATACCTATCTTTAAAAGATTTACCAATCTACCATACTGTTTAAGTTCATCTTTATACAAGACATCAAAAACATATATAACAACGATAATTAACAAAAATTTTACAATGGGAAACAATGGACCCCAGGTTTCAAGTAACAGATTGGAAGCAGGATGTTTCTCAGAATAACTTAAACCCATCGATAAAGGATCTACAATGCTGATATAGCTTGTTACACCATCTATTAGATGACCAAAAAGCATAGAGAGATTCAAAGGATTCATATAAACTCCAACTTCTTCTATCCTACTTCTAGAAAGGTGAGCGAATAGATAAACCAAAAACACAACCAAAGAAACAATTATCAAAACCAGGGTTAATACTTCAAAGTTAACTCCTGTCGTGGCAGCCCATCTATCACCAGATACCCAACGGGCGACAAAAAACAAAGAAGGAAACAGCAATATTAATCCACCTGTAAACAAAACAGAGTTCACGGTTAGATAGGGATGATCAAAATTTTTCTGGAGATAGTAACCTAAAAACAGAAATATAAGAGCAAAAACAGCTATAACCACATAGATTAAAGGTGAGATAAACCAATAAACCCATGGAGGTTGAAACAAACTACTGTCTTCTAAAACACGAGCTACAGGACCAAAAACAATATATGGCATTAATGCCAAAGCGAAACGCCAATCAATACTAATCTCAAGTTTCTTCAAAAAACGATAGATAACAAGGATCGCCAAAAGCAGAATTATTCCATATGTAAACTCTGAAACATAGGTATATCCTTCATGAGCAACCACCCCATTATAAACCGCGGTGGGAGTCCCCTGAGCATCAGCAACTACAGGACCCCAATAATATTTCCAAATCCAGTTATCATAGAACAAAGTAGGAAACAGCCAAACACCCAACGATATTACACCGACGACCGTTAAAAGAATAGAAGAGGCGGACCAAAGCATATGTTTCTTTAAAAAACCTATAAATTTCATTTTTTTATATGTTTACTGTGAAAGGAAAGAATAATATATTAAGCTCTTGGTTCACAATTTGAAAAACAATGAGAAAATTCACAAAATCCAAACGGATGGTATTCCCACGAGAAATCATAGTAGG
>JAZKSG010000082.1:0-3182 GCA_036626215.1 Thermoplasmatota archaeon | reverse complement strand
AAGTTGAGAAAGCATAAATTTAAGGTAATGAAAAATGCAGAGAAAAACCCGTTATTTTGCTTTTTTAGCATCGATGATTTTGTTAGTAATAGCTAGTATTCTCACAGCTGATTGGTCTATGTCAGTACCTACATTGTTTGGATTAGGTGGTATAGGTCTAACTTTTTGGTTTGTCATGGAGGCTCTTGGGCCTATATGTCGTAGTATGACACAAGCTCATGTTAGTAATGTTGGTAAACACAGTATCAGAGCTGACGATATTTATGATATACCCTGGGGTAGAAAAGTTATAACTCAGACTGCTACAGATAGTGATAATAGTTTTGAAGAAATAAAAGAGAAATCTGTTTTGATGACTTTTGCTTTCACTGGAGGTATTCATGTTACAAAATTCTGGACTGATGAAGGAACTATAGAGGACCCAGTTTGTATTTATCCGACTTTGTTTAAAGGACAGATACAAAATAATTTTCTCTGTTACTCTAACTTGTTTCGTTTTGATTTCTCTGAGCTTCCACTTAGTATTCAGGATATTCTAGTTAAAGATTTTGGGGATAGAGTAGATCCACAGAAAACCCCGTTCTATTTTGGTCTTACTAGTCATATGGATGAAAGTAACACAGAAAAAAATCTGGCTTTGATGCTTTCCTTAAAAGAGGATAATACAGAACTTACTACTTTGAAGGATAGATTAAAACGATCCTATGAACAAATGAAACGTGAAAAAAAGGCTAATGAGAAACAGATAGTATATGGTAAACAGATGGAACCAGTAGAGGAAGACTGATAACTGATGAGTATAAGGATGCCTCTGAATTTTTGTCTTACTGAAAAAAGAAAAGTTGAAACATGGAAATCTATCAGTAGAGATAAAAACAATAAGGGTAAACTAAAACTTGTTTGTCCACGGTGTGGAAGAACTGATTATTTGTATAAACTTGATGATGGTCTAGTGGTTCCTGATTGTCTTCTATTTGATTCTGAAAAAAAAATACTTGAAAAAATTTTAAGGGAATATTATGGAGAAACAGAAAAAACATCAGAAGGATGATTATCAGATTTTAGCTGAACTTAAAGAAATCATTGAGAAACAAGCTAAACCTAAAAACTTGATTGATAAATACTGGGAGAATTTTGATCTTCAGAATAGTGAAAACCCTGTTGAAGTTTTTAATGCTAAAAAACAATGTATCAAGATTGGTTTAGAGATACTTAGAAAAAACATAGAGAAATCTACAGATAAACTTGATAATCTTTTTCTGGAGTCTTATAAGATTCTTAAACATCAACCTAAACCATACAAACAAGAAATAGATGATACCAAGGGAGGTGTTCCTATAAAAACTATCTCAGCAGAAGACACAGGTAGTTTTGCTACTCTTGCATCACAACAGGAGAATGGTGATGATTATATCCGTGATTTCCGTATGCAACAGCATCAGTTGAATCTTCCTGCTTTGGAATCTGTTGATAACCGTATTTTTCATGAACTCGTTCAAAGGAATATAATCCGTGATAAAGAAAACCCTCCGCCAAGTGAACAATTTAAAAGAAAATTAGCTGAAAAAATGAATAGGTGAACTATATGGGTAATGGTATGAGTAATCTAAATAATGCTCGAGAGGTACCGGAGGGTGCTATGGTCCGACAGCTTTCTGGTGAAATACGTGACAGCATCCGTGAAGAAATCCTGGATTTATATAGAGATAAAGATGGAAATCTTGAAGGATTCCGTGAGAGTTGTGCTGAATGGCATTGGAAAACCGTTCTTTATATAGATAAGGAGGACAGAGAGGACTGTGTTGCATATATTATTTCTGCCTTCCAGAATAAAAGAGATTTGAATGATGACAAAACCTGGAGAGATTACATGCTTTATAAGATGCCTTCTGATGCTGTAGATAAAATTTGGGATGGTGCATTTACTCAGGTTCCTAAACTCGCTATATATAATCAGACTCCTTTGTTAAGAAAGAAGAAACAATCAGATGAGGAACTCGGTGTTTTCAGTATGCCTTTAAGAGACTAAAAAAAGAGGTTTTTTTATGAAATATGTTTTAGATGCAGACAAGTTTGTTCATAATGTTTTCAAAGAAGGAATAATTAGTACATTAATTGGTCTACCAGGTGGAGGAAAAACCAATATAGCCGGGAACTTTATGGATATGGGTGTGAATCGTGGTTATCATGTCTATACAAACTGTCGTTTTTTTAAACCCAGTCAGATAGAGAAAGCCTGTAAAAAAGACAAACTACCAGCCCCTCCATCTTTTTATCAGAAAAATCCTCCTCAGATTCACACTGTTAGAAAACTTTCTGATTTGATAAAGGGATGTTTGACTACAGAACCAAACATGGTTATTCTTGATGAAAGCGGTGTTCATGTAAGTAGTTATCAATCTACTTCTTCTGATACTGTCAACTGGCGTTTTCTGGCTATGCTTATACGTCATCTGAGTAGTAGTAAGATGCTTGTAGCTCAAAGTAAAAATAGTGTAGTTCCTGATCTTAGAGAAAGAATGGTTGAGTTTGAATTACGGGTTCGTCAGATTAAAAAAAATGATTATCTTATCACTGTTGGAACCCGTGTTGAACAAAGAGATCCTTACACTGGTGAGATTTATACCCGTTTTGATGTGTTACCCCGTGACCGTTATCATATGGTTCCATTGTGTCGTTTTCCTATCGATGGTAAAGATTTCCCATATTTTGAACAAGACCTTGATGTTAAACAAATCTTTCAGGAGTTAAATATTTTTAATAGTTTAGAAGTCCGTGAAACTAATAGTAAAGGAGTAATCAATGGTGTAGCAGTGGTTGATAAGATGTTGAAAAAGAAAGATAAATCTAAGAAATATGATCTCTCTAAAAAAGAGTTGGCTTTTAATATCTTTGAGAATGGGTTTACTGGTAGTCTTAAAGACCTTGCTAGTGTTCTAAATATTTCTTATGATTATGCTAAACAACTTCATTCTGAGTATGCCTACTAAAATATCTCACTGTTTTTAAATCTTTTTAAACAGTATGTTTTTCTTCTGTTAATCTGTATTTAAATATTTTTAAAAAAGTGGTGGTGTTTGACGTTTTACATAAAGTGATGTGTGTATAGTCTAGTAGCTAGAGTTTGACTAGAAAAATTTTTTTGAAAATAACTATCTTAATCGGAGGTGTTGTAGAATTGT
>JAZKSG010000081.1:0-3471 GCA_036626215.1 Thermoplasmatota archaeon | reverse complement strand
TACAGTCGATTCCATATTTTTTTCCATAACACATTAATACTCCATTGATTGAGTTAATCTCAGTTTTTTTACCATGCTGTAAACTCTGATATAAAGACGAATGATTATCAGAAGTTTTTTTGATTACCGTAAATGTGGCATCCATAATTTCTTCTTTGCTAAAATCAAAACCCTGCCGCTTTACTATTTTTAGGTTTTCCTCACATATTTTTTTTACAATATTTTTCAAAACCAAATTTTCTAACAGATAACCATTTCTACATTCAAAAAAACCAGTTATAGGGTTGATACATGCGTTGACTATAGCTTTCTTCCAAATATCTCTCTGGATGTTCTCGCTTGAAAAAGTTTTAATTCCAGATTTATTAAAAGTTTTTACAATTTTTTTTAAACGTTTAGAAGATTCATTGTTTAGCTCCCCCAACAAGGTGTCACCAGTTCCAGTATGTTCAACTACTCCCGGTGAAGAAAAAAACGATCCATAGGTAGTGACACCGGCTAGAATTCTATCGTTTTCAACATATTTCTGGATTTTTTCGATGTTGTCTAAACCATTCTGGAGGGATAAAACAACAGCATCATTATTCTTCAAAAGTTTAGTAATTTCCGAGGAGGCTTCTTCGGTATCATATGATTTAACAGTCAACAGGACAACATCAGGAGTGAAATCTATCTGATCAATCGAAGTTACTGCCTCTATTTCAACATTAAAACTGGTTTTTCCTTTGACCTTTAAACCATTTTGGTTAACAGCCTCTACATGATCAGGTCTTCCAACAAGGATAACATTGTTTTCTTTTGAAAGAAAAGCTCCGAATAAAGAACCAATTGCTCCAGCACCAAAAACCACTATGTTCATTTTAACACGCCAACCTTCCTACATTTTTTAGTTATAGAATCTTTCTCTAAAGCTATTAAAGGATGTAAAACAGGTGAAGAAACATTTTCTTTTATATTTTTTAGATTAGGCAAAACATTGGATGAGATTTTTAAACTATGTCCTGTTATTAAAGCAACACAATTTTGTTTATTTATAATTTCATCGGCAATCTTGTATAGTTTATCGGTGTTTTCTACCAAGATGCCGCCATGGTTAAACCAATCTTCGTTGAAAGCATCTATCTGTTGATATAGAGTAGATGATTTTGTTAGAAAAATAGTTTTGCATCCTCTACGCATAAGGTACCATGATGCAAGTAAATCCTCTGTTTTTTCTATTAAAGACAAAACTTTACCCTGTGAACCCAAAGGAAGACCTCCAGTGCATTCAATTTTTTCAGTGAAAAGAAAAGAGTTTTGGTCTCTTACTTCAATAAAAAGTTCAAAATCTGGATTAGTTAAATCTACAGGGCTACCAGTTTTGTTTACTATCTTTTCTCCTACTTTTATAGCTACATCCTGGCTGCTGAATTCATGGCTGCCGGATCTTCTCACACGTAAAGCAAAACTTTGATCAGTGTTGAGCTTTTTTTCAGCTATCTGTAGCGCATATCGGGATATAGAAGAGATATTAGATGAGGTTTTCAAAGCAGGACTAACAGATTTTATCCCAAAAATTTTTTTTAGAATAGTTATACTTTTTTCGGTTTCATCTGTGTAAACATAGATACGCCCGCGTTCTTTTTTGATTCTGGATTCTATATGTTTCGACTTTAAAGCGTTTTTAATATTCTCAACTAGTATATCCTCAAATTTCCGGCGAGTATATCTGGCTTTTAAACCGAGTTCTGAATATCTCACAAGTATTAAATCCGAGTTATTAAACATGAAGCAATTCAAAACTAAACAGTAAAAGGTTACATTAATATTTCTGGAGCCGGAAGGGGTTAATTTTATCTAATCTAAGACTATTTGCCTATAAAAATATGATAAAAAGAAAAACAATATTTTTGACTATAATCCTCCTAATTTTAATAGGAGGAGTGTTTTTCACTGCGTTTTCTACAGCTAATAGTTTTTCAAAACCAATGGTAGGAGAAGACGATGAATACAGTAAAAACATTAAAATGGGTTCTGAAGGTATGTTCAAATGGACGGTTTATAAGAATTCTTCGATGGATTACGTAGTAACTGTTTCTGCCTCTGGTTTGGAAGAATGGGATCAAAAACTTAGTACAGATTATTTTGTAATCGATGAAAATAATCCATATAAAATTGTAAATCTACACTTTAGAGTGCCTGAATACCCTGAAAAAGAGAATAGAGAAGGAGTTGTAAAATTTCATTTTAGAGAGATAAATAGTACTGACAGTTATACCTATACAAAAAAAGTGACAGTAGATGTTATAGATGTAGTTCAGAGAGGAGAAGAGAACACCATATTTGGTGGTTTTCGTAATCCTCTTCCTGCACCCCTCAACAACCCTATCGGAGCTTTTTTACTAAATATAGTTATCTGGATTTTTATAGCGTTTATAGTTTATTTCTTTGTCAAAAAGATTCTCCATGTTTTTGTAAGAAAAACTGATACCCAGATAGATGATATCCTTATAGAGATTATCCGTAGACCTATCCTTCTGTTGATTATAGCGTATGGCTTCCTTTATTCTACTTTAAAACTTGATATAAGGATAGGTTTTAAGGCCACCCTTGGTAATATTTACTCTTTTATAGTTGTAATAGTAGGTGTATATGTAGCTTATCGGGTTTTTGATGAAATATTAGATGAAATAAGTAGGAGAAGGGGTAGAGGTAAATCTGTTTTTGGAAACGTTGTAAAACCTATTTTGAAAAAAATTGGTGTAGTAGTTATAATACTCGGTGGACTGATTTTTGGTTTAAGCGCCGCAGGGATAGAAGTTACTGCTCTTCTTGCAGGAGCAGGAGTTATGGGTTTAGTTATCGCTTTTGCTGCACAAGACACTTTATCTAATTTTTTCAGTGGGCTACATCTACTATTAGATAGACCTTTCAAAATGGGGGATATAATACTCTTAGAAGGAGGGGAGTATTGTAGAGTAGAGAGTATAGGTATGCGATCTACAAAACTATATAGTATCTTTAACCACGAACTTATTATTCTACCAAATAACTCTATAGCTAATCAAAAAATTATCAATATTGTGGAACCTGACACTCAGATTAGAGCAAGAGTCGAAGTAGGAGTAGCTTATGGTTCAGACATCCAGAAAGTTATGAAGATTTTATATACGGCCACGGAAAAACATCCCAATGTGGTTAAAAAAGAAGGATACGAGCCTTTGGTGAGATTTACAGAATTTGGAGACTCAAGTTTAAATTTTTTAATCATATTCTGGGTGGATGACGTTATGAACCAGTGGAGAACAGCAAGCGATATTAGAAATGAGATCGACAAACGTTTCAGAGAAGAAGGAATCACTATTCCGTTCCCACAGAGAACAGTATGGCTCAACCAGGCTAAACCCAAAGAGAAGGATAAGGAAGAAAAAAAATCCTGAATGAGTAAAAAAGTAGAAGAAAACACAAAAATGCAGGGGAAGGGATTTGAAC
>JAZKSG010000080.1:0-3527 GCA_036626215.1 Thermoplasmatota archaeon | reverse complement strand
ATGTTGTAACAGCTGTTGATGGTGATGAGTGTTTACGGAAGGTGGAGGAGAGTAATCCTGATTTGGTTTTGTTGGATATTATGATGCCGGGTACTCCTATCTCTGAAATCATTGGGCAGATTAAGGAAATTAAAATAGCGTTTATGAGTATAGTCAGAAAATCAGATATGGAAAGACGTGGACTCTATCAACAAGAAAATATAGTCCATTTTTTTCAAAAACCCTTTAATGTCGACGACATGGTAGACACCATAGAAGAAATATTAGGTGAATAAAAAAAATTTATTAGAAAAGATAAATATGGAAAAGGCATAGTAGGAGAATGGAGGGGATTAACCAATATCTAAGAAGACATTTCCTAAAAAAATCAATCAAAAAATAATACCTATATTTTTAACTTTAACTTTAGTCTCCTCAATCGCTATAATATCATCAACCTACTTTTTTCTAACTGGATCTTTCTCAATAGCGTTTATAGTTGAGAGTCAAAAAATATGGATGTTAGCAGCTGTTATAATCGCCATAATAGCTATAGACATAGTTATACTCAACTCTTTCTTATCTAAACTTGTTATAAATCCATTAAAAAAAATCTTTGAAGCAATGAAAAAAATAGGTGAAGGAAACTATGAAAACGCTAGAATCGATATAAAAAGAAAAGATGAGGTTGGTCAACTCGCCGAGGCTTTCAACGATACAACTAATGCTCTCGCTAAAACAGAGGAAGAAAAAAATATGATAGATACAGCTAAAACTCGTTTTCTAAGTATTACATCTCATGAATTGAGAAGTCCTATGACTCCGATGAAAGCACAGCTTCAAATGCTTGAAGAAGGATATTTTGGGGATCTTAACGAGAAACAAAAAGAAAGTCTACATATGATCATACGAAATGCTGAACGATTAGACAAGATAATATCTGATTTCCTTGAGATATCTAGGATAGAATCAGCAAGACTAAAATTTGATTTTGAAGAAACAGATCTTACAAACACAATACAAGAAACAGTAAACTTTATGGAAGGATTCGCTAAAGAGAAAAAAATAAAATTAAAAACTGATATAGACGACCTCCCAACTATAGAAGTAGATCCGGATAGAGTAAATCAAGTTCTAAGAAACCTGATACACAATGCAATAAAGTTTTCTGGATATGATAGTGAAATAAAAGTCTCTGCGGAATTAAAAGACGATCACATACTCTTCTCTGTTGAAGACCATGGTGCAGGTATGACTCCTGAAGATCAAATAAGAGTTTTTGAACCATTCTATCAGATAGATAAAGCATCTCATCGAAGACATGGTGGAACAGGTCTAGGGCTTGCGATATGTAGAGGGATAGTGGAATCACAGAACGGAAAGATATGGGTGGAAAGCAAAGTCGGAGAAGGAAGCACTTTTTACTTTACTGTGCCTCTGGAGCCAGTTAAAAAAATCAAACCTATAAAAATACTGTTTTCACGTAAAAGTGTTATAGATAAAAAAATTGAGGATGAATTTAAAACTATGCTTGGACCAATTGGGGCAAGTGAATTTAAAGAGTTAAAAAATAAAAACGCTATAAACAAAGAAGACCTGATAGATTATATAGATACCCTAGAAAATCAACATATTTTGAAACAAAACAAAGCAGATGATTTTAAAATAAAAATAAATGAGATTTTTGGAGAAAAAAACAGGTTATAAATAAGTAATAAAACATATAATTTGTTCAACTCCAATAAAAAAAGTGTGAATGAACTATGAGGCTGAAAACAATCATCATTGTAACATGTCTTGCTGTAGCTATGATCCCTATAGGGATTATAGCGGGTTTCGAAGGTTTAAAAGCAACTCTACCTCTAATTAGTCTGATAGCTGTGGTAACTGTTTCAGCTTCTCTGGTTATGGCCTATTTTATTTCTCGACCTATTGAGGATCTCACTGATAAGATAGATAGTGT
Organism: Thermoplasmatota archaeon; assembly: GCA_036626215.1. Lineage (GTDB taxonomy): Archaea > Thermoplasmatota > E2 > DHVEG-1 > DHVEG-1 > JAZKSG01. The sequence goes on along the minus strand of JAZKSG010000080.1, from coordinate 1,585 downwards.
TTCTAAAGGCGATCTAGACGTTGATCTTGATAAAAGTGAGATACATGAAGTAAATAATTTGACTCAGTCGTTAGATAGAGTTATGGCTAGTTTAAAAATAGCTGTTAAAAAAGTAGGAGTTAAAAAAGGAGATATTTTTTCTGATGCAGTGAAAAAAGATAGAGGTATAAGGGAAAAATATGATGAATTGATAAATTCTTTAAATGGATGGATATGGGAAGTAAACAGAGAAGGGGAAATAACCTTTTGCTCAGATAGAGTTACTGATTTTGTTGGTTGTCAATCAGATGAAGTTATGGGTAAAAATTTGTTTGATTTTTTGCTTTCAGAGGAGTCTACAAAAATAAAGGAAAAGTTTGAACGTGCTGTCAAGAAGAAAAATTCGATTGATGGGTTAGAGATGCAGGTGACAGATAAAAAGGGTAACCCGATTTGGTGTCACACTGAAGGCATACCCAAGTTTGATGAAAACGATGAATTAACAGGTTTTCGTTTTATAAGTCTAGATGTAACTGATATAAAAAACGCTAATAGGAAGATTAGAACGTTGAGAAGAGAAATGAATCAGCTTAAAGGTACGATTACGAATCTTCTGGAGGAACGTGACAATAAAAAAGAGGAGTTAAATACTTCAAAAAACGTTAGCCTTGAGGATAAATGGTTGGAGCATGAGATAGATTCTGTTTTCATATCTGATGAAAATGCAAATGTTATCGATTGTAACGAAAACATGTATAAAAAATTGGGTTACAGTAAAAGCGAGATACTTTCCTTTAATATGGCTGATTTTGATGCATTGGAAACAAAAGAGGATTTGATAGAAAAAATACAGGAGGCAAAGGAGAAGGGAGCTACTTCTTTTAAAACCATATATAAGAGAAAAGACGGCTCGGCTGTACTTGTTAAAGAGAACCTTCAATATCTTAGTGATAAAAACGTTTTTAAATGTATAATAAGGGAAGATCATTCTTTGAAATAAAAAACCGTCCTTTTAGGAGGTTTTCAACCATTAATTATTTAATACAGTTGTTAATAGCGGGGTTGTAATAGTGAGAGTGTGTTGTCTTTATGATTAAACCAGCAAGACGGATACGTGGTATAAGCTATGCAATTCGAGATGTAGTGCTGCCAGCACGTAAAATAGAGGAAAAAGGAGAAAAAGTGCTACATTTGAACATAGGCGATCCGAATAAATATGATTCTGGCACACCTCAACATATGAAAGATGCACTATGTGAGGCAACCAATCAGGGGTTAAATGGTTATGCTCCTTCTGAAGGATACCCTGAGTTAAGAGAAGCTATCATTGAAAGAGAAAAAAATAGAAACAACGTAAAATACAGCAAAGATGGTATCTGTGTAACTACCGGTGTTACTGAAAGCCTGCAGATGCTTCTAGACGCCATGCTTGATCCAAATGATGAAATACTGATACCAGGCCCCACCTATCCTCAGTATTCTTTGATTGCTCATATCAATAACGCTAAACCTATACCGTATCGTTGCCAAGAGGAGAAAGATTGGCAGCCGGATGTGGACTATATAAGAAAACGTTTATCAAATCGGACAAAGGGAATAGTTTTAA
>JAZKSG010000079.1:0-3748 GCA_036626215.1 Thermoplasmatota archaeon | reverse complement strand
GGTATTTTATCTGGTGCTTTCTTCTTATGTTTAATTTTTTTCGTTTTACGCATCCCTCCAAGTTAAGTGCTACAATGTAGCACGGTATCAATATACAATAAATAATATGCTTAAAAACTTTGCGGTAAAAAAACTCGGTAACAGATCAACAAAATCAAAAAACGATTATCTGAACTATCTAAAAAAGACTACTCTACTATAGAAGAATTTCTCCCATTAAGCGATCCAAGTCTCAAAGTTGGTGGATACCAAAACTAGCTTAACTATAAAAAAACTTAAAACTACCCCTATTTACAAACTTAGAAAAACGAAGGGAAAACTATTTATTCAAAAAAACTTATTAAAGTTTGGGGGACTAAGGTTAAAAAAATTATTTGGGGAGGTATAAAGTGTACCTGCTTTCCGCTTTTAGAGGCGCATTCCTCCTATCAAAAGCATCCTGTCCCCCACCCTTTTCAAAAAAAAATTGATTATTGAGATTAAAAAAAATGTTAAAAAATTTAGGAAGTTGGATAGCTGACAATCTACAGCAAAACTTCCTGAGGTCGTCTCACTTGAAAACTCGTATTTTACCAGAATTCTTTTAGTCGAACAGTGCGCCTAATCCTTCTGCTGCTTCTTCCTCAGAGACTTCTTCCTCTTCTTCCTCTTCTTCTTTTTTCTTTTCTTCTTCTTTTTCTTCAGAGGAAGTTTCTCCTGAAGCTGCTGGCTGTGATGCTGCTGTTGGAACTGCTGCAGCATTTTTGATAGCCTCTTCAATATCTACATCTTCTAAAGAAGAAGTTAAAGCTTTTATTCTTCCTTCATCTGCTTTTACACCAGCGGCTTCAAGGACTTTCTTTACGTTAGCCTCGTTTATCTCTTTTCCAGCTGAGTGAAGAAGCATAGCGCTATATATGTATTCCATTTCTTTTTATGCCTCCTTTTATCGATTCTAAAACTTTTTTTCTAATTGTTTTCTTTTTGACTTTTTTCAGAAATATTTTTTAAAGATTGCATCTGTGAATAAGCTTTTGAAAGTAGATGTTCGACTGTATCCCTAGTTACCAAATTCTCTTCAAGTGCTAAAACAAAAGCATCATGATGTGCCTTCGTCAACAACGGTTTAACTGTTTCTTTGGTCGCCCATCCAGTTTCCATCGCAAGTTTAAACGCATCACCTGACGCTTGTTCAATTTGACCTATGAATTGATCAACATCTACATCAAGTATGTCTCGTTTGAAAATGTTTCCATCTTCATATGCTGCTTTGAAATCCATACCTATTTCGATTGGATGAATCTCAAGCCGAGTAAGCATTTGTGCTACCTCTGGAGAGATTTTTTCTCCCTCAGATACAACTACTTTATCTTTTTTGATAACTACTTTACCTTTTTGGATAGCTGCAGGTATACCAACTTTTTGTAAATCACCTACAATTGGACCTGGTTTAAACGGTGTATCTCCTTCTTTTACTTTTATGTCTTCTGCAGCTGTTTCTCCGCCTTTAGCAGGAGCCATAGTACGACTTTCCTCTATCTGACGGAATAGTTTGAAAGGATTCATATCAGTGGCTATAATCGCTGTCTGTCCTTCCATTGATTCTTTTAACTGTGAAATCTTTTCTGATTTTTTTTCTGCCTGATCTAACGCTCTTTCTATAAGGGTGTTTCTTGATGAGCGTATAATTGCTTTTCCGTGAAGGTTTTTCCTCATTTTTTGCATCTGAGGAGCGGGGATTCCGCCTATGTTTACAACTCCTGCTACTTCACTATTTGTAAGTAGATCAGTGAGTTGCTTTACTTCTTCTGTTTTCCATTTTGCTACATCATCAGACATAAAAAAATAATCACCTTGAAACAAATTAAACATTATTTTTTTTAAATCACTTTTACAGATGGTCCCATAGTAGTTTTTACATATACTGACGCGATATTTAGGCGTCCTCTTTCTAGATTTGATTTCACTCTCTTCAACACCATGTTGACGTTTTCTGCTATTTCCCCCGGCTTCATGTCTTCGGTTCCTACGATTGTATGAAACGTTTTGTTGGTTTTAGAGCGTACTTTGACTGTATCCCGTAGGTTTTTGATTGTATCTGCGATATCTGCGCCGGGTGGGACAGGTTTAGGCATTTTTCCTCTTGGACCAAGAATTGGACCAAGGGTTTTACCGATAGTCGGCATCAATGGTGCTTCAGCTATGAAGAAATTGTGTTCATCAGCGATTTTTTTGAATTCTTTTTTATCGTCAGCATAATCTTCTATTTCTTCTGGTTTTATCAGAAGATCTACCTGGTTTTTAGCTTTTACAGCTAATTCTCCACTTGCGAAAAGACCGACTTTAGCTTTTTTTCCTCTACCGTTAGGTAAAACTACTTCTTGGTCTATCCTGTTTTGTGGATCATTAAGATCGACATGTTTTAGATTAATCATTAAGTCAATGGTTTGTTTGAATTTTCGATCTTTTGTTTTTTCAAGCGCTTCTTTGACCGCTTCAACAGTTTCTTCAGCCATAACTATCAAATTCTAATATCAATTCTTTTTTTGAAAGATATTTATTTTGGATATAGTATTCCTTGGGAATAACAATCCTATTTATAAAGGTTTGGTCAAATTTTATCCCTAATAAAACCAGCTCAGTTTTTTTATCAGATATGCTTTAAAAAAATATCGTATATTTTTTAGGTAACCCTGTCAACTATCAACTCTATTATTTCTTCTGGTCCACGTAGCTTCTTTAGTTCTTTATCTACTATAAGCGGTGTGCCTTCAATGTTGGATTTGTCAACATCGCGATCTGTTATCAAAACAGCGTGTTTCTCCGCTATTTTTGAGATTCTTCCAACCGTATGGGCTTTCCTAAGCAGTTTTTTGTCGTAACGGCTGACACATGTTAAAAGAACTTTTTTATTGTCTTTACTAACAGCTTCAAAAGGACAACGTATCATCGGTATAACTTTGTATCCAACATCTTCTAGTTTTGAAAGTATTTCTCTTTGAAATCCTTCTAGTTTATTTTTATCAAATTTATTGAAATCTTGGTTTTCAGAGGGTCTAGGTTTTAAAAGATCTATAGGTTTAGTAATTATCTCCTTCACCAATTCCTCAATTCTGATAGCTACATCTACTCTAGCGTTCATTCCGTCTTCATACATTTTAACTGTGCGACGAGATACTTTTAGTGACCGGGCAAATGAACCAAGAGATATTTTCTTTTTTTCCCGTAGTTCAGATAGTTTGTCGTGATCTAGTTGTACATATAGTCCTCCTGGGGCGGCATAAACCTCTAGTGGTATACCTTCAAGGAGATGGTTTTTTAAAGTTTCAGAGGTGATAGTGGGAATATTAAAACGGTAATAAATTACGTCTTCTTCTAGTTTTTTAACTGCAGATTTTTCTCCAATTAAAAGTGGAGAGGCTTTCAAAAGTTTAGAGAGAGTTAAGAGTTCTTTAGCTACTTCCTCAGAAAAAGCATCAATATTAGTCAAAACTTTTATTATAAGAAGGGAGTTGTCTCTTCTTGCGACTAAATCAAAACCTATAGGCCGCATTGAGCAAATCTCTGAAACATAGAAACCTGAATTGTTAAGGGTTTCTCTAACTGTTTGTAAAAGCTGGTCTCTATTCATCGTTCCGTAATTTAGATAAATAAAACCTCTTACTATTTAAGAATAACGGGGTTTTGTTAAGAGGGAAAAGATGTGGATTGGTATAGACGATACAGATTCTAGACAAGGTGGCTGCACAACTTTTGTAGCTTTTTCACT
>JAZKSG010000078.1:0-3760 GCA_036626215.1 Thermoplasmatota archaeon | reverse complement strand
TATTATCTTTTTACACTTCTTACAATACTTACCTTTCTTGATTCTCACCCAGCTTCTTTTATCTTCATCGTTCTCACGATAATAAATATTAAGAAGTAAAGAGTCGCACTCTTTACATTTCTTCAGATTTATCCCACCCACAAGTATTACAAAACATTCCGTTAACTATTTTTTCACCACAATTAGGACATTTCATTCTTTTAGTCCTCCTTATAGATATTGTTAATATCTGTGGATAATTGTTTTACCCACATATTCGCAAGATGTTCTCTGACGATTTGTTTTTGTTCTTCTACATCATTATTTACTAAGGCATCTCTCATACGGATGATCCTTTTTATTTGGTTTTCTTTATTCATTTTTTTTGCCTCTATATATGGTATACCATCATAGGTATATAAACCTTTTGGTTTGGTATACCATATTGACATTATGTCATCCCATTATTACTTAATGATAAACTCATTTTATTTTCACCAATTATTTATTCAGTCTCCTTAGAAAAAAAACTTACAACCTTATCCAAAAAATCTTTATCATCAGTTCTCCCCTCAACATGATAAACAGGTTCAATCCCCTCATCAGGTTCAACAATAGAACAACTATAAAAAAATCTATTACCTTTCTCTCTTCTTAAATTCTTCTTCATACAAATCCAACCTCCTAAAACTTTCACTCAAACCTTTAACTCTACTACTAAAAACACAAAACAACATCATACCACCTTATACTCCCTACAACCACAACTGGGACAATGACCATTATATTTATCATTCCAAACAAGAGAACTAACTGTCTGTCCACATTTCAAACATTTATTCATATTTGTCTCCCCCTATCTTGTTTTGTCTATCTAACAGGTCTAAAATATCTCTTTGACATTGTTTATATCCTTCTTCTCTTCCTCTTAGTTTACCAGCCTCAAATCCTTTTTCATATGCTCTATTCTCATTCATTTATAGCCCTCAATATCCTTCTTAAAATCAGAATCATAACTGAACATCTCATTGAATTTCTCAGTTACAATTTCTTCAATACGTTTGTTAATCTCAGAAAAATAACGGTCAAAAACACCTTCAAAACTTTTTTCAAGAGTCTGAAGTCTTCTGCTAAAATTCGGAATCTCAGAATAATCAGCAATCCAGTCAGGAATATCAGATTCAATCTTATCTACTCTTCCAGACCCATCAAAATCAAGTTTACCAACATGACTCAAACCATTCTTAAAATTAATAGTAACAGTAGCAGTATCAATAAACCGTTTAATGTCAACATCACGTAAAGGACATTCAAAATCCCCTGAACTATATCTGGTATGTTTTACCCTCATAGGGATTTTAAACAGCTGAGAGACATATCTAAACGCCATCTTAGCATAATCCTTCACTAACTCTCTACTACTACGGAAGTCACCAATAGAATCAAAAGTGAAACCAGGGAATGTTAACGTCATAGTGAACTTGTTTTTTCCAACTATCTGAAATAATACTGGAGCATCAATCGGTTTGTCAAACAAGATTTTTTTATAATAATGTTTAACCCCGTTTTTAAGTGTTTTAACAGTCCAACCTTTCAGATTCCTTGGAGGTTTCTCAATTGGACAACTCCACCTACTTTTTGAGGTGGTTAACGACCCCCCACGTGAAACCCCCGTGAAATTGTTCACTCCAACAGGAGAAGACCCCCGTGAAGTTTTTTTGGGTTTTGTGAACAAGTCTTTTGGGGGCTGTTTTTTTGTAGAATTATAAATCTTTGGAGTAGTTTTTCTATTCAGAGGAAAGATATATCCTTCCTTGTTGAGTTGTCTTTTAATACGGTGAACATAACTCCTGCTTACTCCGAGAAAACCTGCTATCTGAGATGCACTGAAATGTTTACCAGCACCATAAGGATGACTGCCGATAAGGTATTGATATATCTCCAGCTTTTTTTTATTCCATCTCAGAAACAATACACCCCTATACAATGGGAAAGTGAACTAAATTGTGAACCAAAATTCACGGGGTTGTGAACTAAAAAAAAAGGAGGTTGTGAACCAAAAAAGTGTGAGGATGGAGCTGCTTTGGATATGAAAGACATGATACGAGAGAGAGCAGCTCCATCACAGGTCAACCGAAAAAAAAAGGGATAAGGAAGGGAGTTGGAAGACACTGAACAGACAATACCTACCAGGGGGATGGGACACAATCCTGAAATACCAGCAACATCTGAAAAAAGGTGTATCTTTGAACTTCCAACTCCCAATGGGATTTGAGGGAAAGAGAAGGAAAAAATTCCTATTAGATATGGAGGTGAATGATTCCATGAGGTAAAAATAGATTCTCTAAAACCTTCTCTCCCCCCAGTGCCGAGCAAGGGACTTGAACCCTCAAGAATGCCTTGTTGCATTGACTCAACATTATCATGTTGTGGGTAAAATACTTCGATAAAGAATTTTTTACCCTTCCTAAATACCTTAGACATCCTATCTCACCAATATTTTTTTTTGATGACAGGAAGAAAAATCAATGTAGGCGACTCCTCACCACCTCTCTCCAAAATCAGACTGGAGATAATTTATGCCGAGTGCTGTTTTTTGTTGTGTCCATTCCCTGTCATTGCATTTTGTTATAATGTAGTCGATATATAACTTTTTTGAAATTTTTAAACAAGGAGACTATATCTTAAAAATATGAAAACTACAAATTGACTGTAACTTGTAGTAATATGGCTGAGGGGGGAGTGAAACCAAAAATGATAGCAAATCAAAAATAGTTTCAACCCCTCAGTTATTTTTTTGTAAACTGTTTTAGGTTTTTATTTTTTGCCCTTCTCTTTACCTAAAGGTATTACCCAAAGGTTTATATAGGGGGGTTGATATAACATAATATGGAGTGAACCAAAATGAATAAAAAAACAAACACAAAAAATAAGGCAAGTGAAGTATCTATCATTGAAAAAGATGGAATCTACTACGAAACTGATTTTGAAACTTTTAAAAAATATAATAACATCATGGAGGACTAAAAGAATGAACTCTCTTTTTATTTATAGAATCACCAATGAAATCAGTGGTAAAACACTTCTAAGCAGCAACCCAGATGTAGCTGAAGAATACAGCCGAAATGGATATACAGTAAAAGCAAAAAAAGAAAACAGGATTTTTAAAGGAGTAAATATATAGCAATTAAGGTATATTTAATCTTTGATTTTATCAAAAAACGGTCTCAAAGTCCTACAAGGCATACTATGACCAAACTCTTTGTTTTCCTTATGGGTCTTCATCTCTTTAATTTTTACTTTTGAGAACACCTTTAGTCTTCCTCCAATCGCAAAGTTTTTTTCCAGTTAAAAACTTAGGCATCATCTTCAACTCCAAGTTCCTGAAGAAGAATAGTGAAAATCATTTTATCTTGAACCCTGACAAATCAACAAGTTTCTTTTTTGATGGTTTAGCTTCCTTTGTGATTTCGCAACCTTCTTTCTCATAGTCAAGTAAATCTTGAGCAGCAACAGCCTGTTGACCTATACCAGTCTTAGCAGTTTTTTTAAGTTTAGGTGTAGACCAATCATACATTTCGTTTAAATAATCTTTATATGTTTTTCCCATATTTTATTTCCTCCTTATTATCAAGTTTATATCCAAGGAATCTTTTTTCTTCCTGGATTTCTTTTTTGTTTTCTTTCTATTTTTCTTAGGTTTTCTTCTTGATTTTTCTTCATTGCCAAAACTAAGAGCAGAATCTTTTTTAGCACCAAAACTAAGAGCAGAATCTTTTTT
>JAZKSG010000077.1:0-3761 GCA_036626215.1 Thermoplasmatota archaeon | reverse complement strand
AGTGGAGCAGAACACATGTTTTCCCATATGCTAGAACATTTAGGACCCGGAATACTTTTAAAAAGCCGTAAACACAAAAAACCGTTACACGGAGAACAATGTGGAGTAGGAGCAATAATGACGATGTATCTACATGGAGGCGACTGGAAACTAATAAAAAACACCTTGGAACAAATAGGTGCACCAACCACCTCAGAAGAACTAGGTATATCCAAAAAGAAAATAGTGGAAGCATTAGTGAGAGCGCAAGAGATACGACCAGAAAGATATACCATCCTAGGGGAAGAAGGGTTAACTGAGGATGCAGCAAGGAAACTAGCTAAAAAAACAGGGGTGATCTAAAGATGGCACATGTAACGCTAATAGGAAAAAAAATAGCTGAGAAAAACCTGATCTTCAGATATCTAGGGCCACAAAGCGACTGTAAAAACTGTAAACTAAAAAACGTATGTTTCAACCTAAAACAAGGAAGACGATACAAGATAACCAATGTGAGGAACAAAAAACACAACTGCAACATACATGAAGGAAACGTCGCAGTGGTAGAAGTAGAAGAACAACCTATTCTGACTGCTATAGACAAAAAGATAACTGAGGGAACCACCACCAAAATAAAAGAAAAAGAATGCAACAACATAGGCTGCCAAAACTATCCTCTATGTTTCAATATCGCGATATCTAAAGACAAAAAATACAAAGTCAAAAAAACACATGACTCCATAGACTGCCCTAAAGGATACAAACTTAAAAAAGCAGAGTTAGAAGAATAAAAAAAAATAGTTTTTTAATGACATTTTACGTTAAAAATCAGGCCGTCATCACCCATATATCCATTTTTTCCAAAAGAACCTGATGAGTCACGTATAATTTTTTTCCAAAAACCATAATGTGACACATTATTGTTTGTAACCTGAGCAAAACCTATGCATATTATAGATGTACCAGATTTATCGCAATTCCAACTTTCACCAATGATTTTAATTTTTTCTGAAGAACTATCTGTACCATTAAAGATTAGATAAGAGGTCTGATGCCCATCATTCAGTACTCTTCCACCACTTTTCTCCGTTTTTTTATCTATGGTTATATTTTGATCTTTGGTTTTATCTAAAATAGTTTGACGGGTTTTCTCATAAAGTTCTTTTTCACCCATCATAAACAAAGTTTTTATAGTTGTAACTGTTAGATAAGCAGGATAAGTTTCATTTTCGTTTACATACGCTAAACTACTCCATTGTTCCAAACCAAGGAAATCTTCTCCATGTTGACGATCCTCCTCAAGATACCACTTATCTTCTAAAACTTGATCTGTAGAAGAAATCCTTGCAGTATATAGGCCTCTTCCTGAAAATAAAACAGCTAGAATAATCACCGTTATTATGAACACTGTGGTAAGGATGTAAAACTTGTTGTCAGCTAAATTATTTTTCTGAATCACAGAATGAAATATAATTTTAGAGTTGTATTTTAAAGTAACGAAAAAAAAATGGTTTTTATTTTTTTAACCCAGCTTCTTTCCTTAAAAGTTTAGCTTTATCTGTCCGTTCCCAAGTGAAATCTGGATCGTTACGACCAAAGTGGCCATACGCAGCAGTTTTTTTATAAATAGGGCGTAGAAGATCTAAATTTTTAATGATTTCACCAGGTTTAAGAGGGAAATAAGTTCTGATTAAGTCTTCTAAATCGTCTAAATCGATTTTGTTTGTCCCAAAGCAATCAATGTTGATAGAAACAGGTTCTGAGACACCTATAGCATAAGCAAGCTGAATCTCACATTTTTCTGCTATACCTGCCGCAACAATGTTTTTTGCGATATATCGAGTAGCATAAGCGGCACTGCGATCAACTTTTGTAGGATCTTTACCTGAGAAGCAGCCTCCTCCGTGTTTACCAATGCCTCCATAGGTGTCAACGATTATTTTACGTCCCGTTAAACCAGCATCGGCATAAGGTCCACCACGAATAAAAGTACCAGTTGGGTTTACATGAAAAACTGTGTCTTCATCAGTCCATTTTTTACAAACAGGTTTAATCACATGTTCCATCATGTCTTCATAGATTTTATCATGAGCTACTCCTCCGTCATGCTGTGTAGAGAGAACTACTGTATCTGCTCTAACAGGTTTACCGTTAGAATCATATTCTACAGAAACCTGTGCTTTACCATCTGGACGTAGATAAGGCACTTCATTTTTCTTTCTAACTTCTGATAGACGTTTGGTTAATCGATGAGAAAGGCTTACGGGTAAAGGCATAAGCTCTTTTGTTTCATCACATGCATAACCAAACATCATACCTTGATCACCGGCACCCTGATCCATATGTAATCCTTCTTTTTCAGAAACACCTTGTGAGATATCAGGGCTTTGCTCTGTGATTTGAACCCAGACAGAACAAGTTTCCCATTCGATACCATACTCAGATTTAGTGTAGCCTATATCTTTTATAACGTTTCTTACGACCCATGGGATATCTATATATGCTCCAGTAGTCATCTCCCCGAAAACCATTACTCCACCATTCTTAGTTCCAGCTTCTACTGCTACCCTAGAGTTATTATCTTCTTTCAGAGCTTCATCTAGAATGGCATCAGATATTAGATCACACATTTTATCTGGATGACCTTCAGTAACAGATTCGGAGGTCAGAATGCTTTTTCTTTTACTCATAAATGTTTCCACCTGTTAGAATTTATTTTGATAAGATATGTTGAAACAAAAAACTTGTTTATTAACTTTTTTTAAAAATAAGGAAAATAGGAAAAATTTGATAGATAAAAGAAAAGGATTATAGAAAAATTTGTTTTAATCGGGTAGTTTTCTTGTAACCCACATGTCGTCGTTAAGTGAATCGTATATTGCTTCATCAGAGATGTCGTCTATAGTTTTTTTGTCAGATAAAACGTTTCTAGATTTTTTAGTTTCGTCTTTGGCATATTGGATTACCACGTCTTTTTTCATCACCCAATAATGGGTACGCCATTCACGCCCATCATAAAGAGTTGTTTCTTCACGTTCAGTTGTAAGCATGCCCTCTTCCTCTAGAAGGTAAAAGAGTTGTCTGTCTTCTGGGTCTAGAACATTGTCGATTACACGGTCTTGGAAACCGAAGACATCCATGACGAAACCTGCATCTCTCTTAGCTTCATCTATACCTATTCCTACTCTGTTTGCTATTGCTTTTGATAAATCTTCAAGTGTTATAATATTCATAAATTTTTACCTCTTCATGCATCGTAAAATTTCTTTGCTACTATTAGTCTGTCAATTATGGTATATAAATCTTTCCAACTATTGTATGTTGATATATAAACAAATATAAATTTTTTTACTAAAATATTACAACATGTGGAAAGAAGCTTAAAATACAGAATATAAAGGGTTACGTAAGCTTTTTATACTCTAAAAGTGTAAAGGAAAAATGGGTTGAAAAGATGGAAGACGAAAACGTATCAAAAAAATTTCCTGGAGAATGGTTACTTTTATACAAAGATGAAATAATAGATCATAGTAGTAATGTGGAGGAAGTTTTAAGATTAGCTGAAGAAAAATTTCCAGAAGAAAAATATTCCTCGGATAAAGTAAAAATTTCAAAAGTATTATCAGAAGATATACATTTACGCTGATCACATGTCACCTTCTAAATTTGTATTCCAATATCAGAGATATCCTATTCTTCCAGTAAAATTTCAATATGATGACAGGAAAACTCCTTATATAGATGCGCTTTTAGATTCTGGAGGGGATTTTATTGTTATTCCT
>JAZKSG010000076.1:0-3785 GCA_036626215.1 Thermoplasmatota archaeon | reverse complement strand
ATTTCAGGGATGCAATCTGCTTTAGATATAGCAGATAAAGGATATAAAGTAGTGATTATCGATAAAACCTCAACTATCGGAGGTGCCATGGTAAAACTTGATAAAACATTTCCTACAAATGATTGTTCTATTTGTACCGCTGCACCAAAAATGGTGGAAGTTTCCCGGCATCCTAACATTGAATTGATAACCTATGCTGAGCTTAACAACCTTGAAGGTAAAAAAGGTGATTTCACCGCACAAATCTGGAAGAAAAGCAAATATGTCGACCCTGACAAGTGTACAGGATGTAATGATTGTGCTGAGGTTTGTCCTGTTGATGTAGTAAGTTCTTTTAACGAAAAAATTTCTACGCGTAAAGCAATATATATCGAGTTTCCACAGGCAGTCCCTATTGTTTATACTATTGACCAGGAGAATTGTGTAGGTTGTGGTTCATGTGACAGAGTTTGTGAGGCTGAAGCAATAAGTTTTCTTGATAAATCAGAAGAGATTAAGGTTAATGTTGGCAGTGTTATTGTTGCAACTGGTTTTGAAGTATTTGAGCCAACTGAAATGAGACAGGAATATGGTTACGGTAAATATGATAATGTTCTTACTGCGATGCAGTTTGAAAGATTACTTTCTTCTTTTGGTCCAACTGATGGAAAGGTTCTTCGTCCGTCTGATGGTGAAAAACCTAAGAAAATAGGGTGGATACAATGTGTTGGTTCACGTAGTGAACAACTAGGTTATCCTTACTGTTCGCGTGTATGTTGTATGTATGCAACAAAAGAGGCTTCTATTGTAAAAGAATCTGATCCTGACATTGATATCAATGTTTATTATATGGATATTCGTGCCTACGGTAAAGATTTTCAGCAGTATTATGATAACGCTAAAAAACTTGGTGTAAACTATATTCGTGGTAGACCCTCGTCTGTTTATGAAAATGAAGATAAAAGCATAACCATCCGGTATAAGGATACTTTGTCTGGTGAAGTAGAAGAACACACTGTGGATATGCTTGTGTTGTCAACTGCTATTATCCCTTCTAAGGATAACAAAAAACTGGGGGATATACTTGGTATAGAAGTTGATGAGAATGGATTTTTTAAGCAGAATTCTCTTCTTGAAAACCCTGTTCAGTCATCTAAAGATGGTATATATCTAGCTGGATGTATTCAGGGTCCTAAAGATATTCCAGATAGTGTTTCTATGGCTAGTGGAGCAGCAGCAAAAGCTGTTTCTCCTGTTAAAAACAGAAAACGAGATGTTGGTAAAGATTTTCCATCTGAACGTGATGTTTCAGGTGAAAAACCTCGTATAGGTGTTTTTATCTGCCATTGTGGTAAAAATATAGCTAGTTATTTAGATGTTGAAAAAGTTACGAAAAGAGTTGAAAAACTTCCGAATGTTTCTTATGTTGAAGATGTCATGTTTGCTTGTTCTGAGGATACCTGTAAAAAGATTAAAGAAACAATCGAAGAAAAAAATTTAAATCGTATTGTTGTCGCTGCTTGTTCTCCTCGTACTCATGGTGGATTGTTTCAGGATACCTTAATGGAAGCTGGTTTGAACAAATATCTTTTTGAAATGGCTAACATCCGTAATCATTGTTCCTGGGTTCATTCTGATGATCGGGTTAAAGCTACCGAAAAAGCTGTAGATCTTGTAAAAGCTGCTGTGTCAAAAGTTCGGCTGCTTGAACCACTAACTGAAGAAGAATTTTCGATAACTCCAAAGACACTAATCATCGGTGGAGGAATTTCAGGGATGAAAGCTGCTCTTGCACTGGCGGATATGGGTATTAAATCGATTTTAATTGAAAAAAATTCAAAACTCGGTGGAAGACTTTTAGATCTCCATTCAATGTTTCCGTCTGATAAAAAAACTGAGGATATAGTTAATCCACTGATTAAAAAAGTAAAGAAAAGTAAACTTATCGATGTTATGACCAGTGCTGAACTCTTGAATATAGAAGGTTTTATAGGTAATTATGAGGGGGCTATTAAACATAAATCAGAAAAGAAAAAAGTTGAGTTTGGAACAATTATTGTGGCAACTGGTTTTAAAGAAATCGATATAGATGATAGATATCAGTATAGCAAAAATAACAATATTCTTTCTCAAACTGAGCTTGAAAAGAAAATTAAAAACGATGATTTTGATAGAAAACCCGAAAACATTGTTTTCATAAATTGCGTTGGTGCGATGGATGAAGAAAGACCTTATTGTTGCCGTGTTGGATGTGGAGTTTCAATAAAAAATGCAAAACTAGTTAGTGAAAAATTTCCTGGTTCAAAAGTGCATATACTCTATAGAGATATGCGTGTGTTTGGAAAAGAAGAGGAAGAGTATTATTCAGATGTATTAAAAAATTATCATGTTACAACTATCCGTTATCCTAATGATAAAAAACCAGAGATAAACCTTGATGAAAAAGATCCGGAAAACGGTTCTGTTACTGTAAAAGTATATGATGATATTCTCGATGAAGAGGTAGAACTCTCTGCTGATCTATTGGTTCTAACAATAAACACAGAGGGAGAAACATCAACTCAATCTTTGAAAAACATGTTAAAAATCCCTGCCGATGAAGGAGGTTTTTTCATGGAGGCTCATGCTAAGATAAAACCTTTGGATTTTGCTACCGGCGGAGTTTATCTTTGTGGTGCTGCACATTACCCTAAAAACTTAGTTGATTCCATTGCTCAAGCAGAAGGAGCAGCTTCTCGTGCGGCAATTCCTATTATGAAAGAGAAAATGACTGGGGAGGGTGTTATAGCAGAGGTAGATGAAGATTTATGTAGTGGATGTAAAACATGTGAGTTGATATGTCCCTATTCTGCTATTGAAATTAAATCTCGAAATGATGACAAGGATCATCTGGTAGCAGAGGTAAATAAAGCTTTATGTAAAGGATGTGGAGCATGTGCTAGTGCCTGTCCTTCTGGCGCCATCGATCAAAAAGGATTCAAAATTAAACAAATTAAAACAATGATTAATGCTCTCCTTGAGGAGGAGGTATCAACATGAAAAAAAAGTTGGAGGAAAACAAGGACATTGAAGCGATCCGTTTCCAAAAAGGAGAGTTGATAAAGGAAGTAGAAGAACTCTCTGGGGAGAATCTTTTTGGTTGTTATCAATGTGGGACATGTGCTGCAGGCTGCCCGTTTATTGAAGATATGGATTTAGGACCTGATGAAGTGATAAGATATGTTATTCTTGATAAAAAAGAGGTTTTGAATTCTAAAACAATTTGGCTTTGTGCTTCATGTTTTACCTGTTCGGAGCGTTGTCCACGTGATCTTAACATTCCAAAGATTATGGAGGCTTTACGTCAGATTATTCTTCGAAAAAATATTGATCATACTAAAACTACAGATATCCCCAGTAAAGAAAGAAAAAATATTCCACAGATAGCATTTGTAAGTTTATTTAGGAAAAATATAGGCTGATAAAAATGAAGTTGTTGTATTACCCAGGCTGCACGTTAAAAACATCTGCCAAAAATCTGGAAGAAACAGCTTTTGCAATAATGAAATCCCTTGGACATGAACTTGTTGAAATGGAAGATTGGAACTGCTGTGGTGTAGTTTCTTCTCTTTCTGAAGATGACCTTATGAAACATATCGCGCCACTTAGAAATCTAATACATGTCGAAGATCAAGGTGAAAAAAAAGTTGTCACTCTTTGCGACATGTGCTGTAATACTCTTAGGCAGACTAATAAAAGAGTAAAAGAAGTTCCTGATGATTTAGAGACACTTAACCTGTTTATGGATCAGGAAAATGATTACAAGA
>JAZKSG010000075.1:0-3843 GCA_036626215.1 Thermoplasmatota archaeon | reverse complement strand
CCTCTAAATGCTTTAATGTTTCTCCCCATATGAAATCAATTTACTGGTATTATAAGAATATACTTAAAACTTTTTTAAAAAGGTTTACTCGACAGTATTTAAACTCTATTAATAGGAGGAAGGATGGCTGGTTTGTCACTAGGAGGGGATGGGATGCACTCTAACAAAAAATAACTACCAGCCCGATTCCTTCCATCTTTCAAATTAGACAACAAGTATAAATGTTTTTCGCTTAAAAATGGGCATTATCGATTATATAATGGAGATACTTACAACATTATTTCCTCTAAGTATTATTGTCCCGAGTTTTCTTTTGGTTTCACCGCTGTTTTCTTCAACATCAGAAAGAACCATGTTCATATATTCGTCGTAACCAGATAGTGTTCCTTCTATCTCTCTTCCGTCTTTTAGTAGAAGATTGAGCTTTTGATTTACCGATTTCTCTAAAACATCTAGTGGTAATGCCATGAAGAAAAATGAAATGGATTACCCTTTTTAAACTTATTCCATAAAAAGCATAATATTTGTTACATATTTTTAATGGTAACAGTTATATGCTAAATCTAGATTACAAAATTTATGCCACAGTTAGGGGAGGCAAATAGAGAAATATGTCTGATGGAAAAATAGTTCATGTGGTAGGAACCGGCACAATTGGGGAACCACTAATAGGGCTTCTTTGTGATGCAAAAAAAGAGTTAGGGATCGATGAGATAACTTTTTACAAACATAGCCCTGTTTTAACGGATAGACCAAAAATCAGAGGGTTAACTAAACGGGGGGCACATTTAGCGGTTAGTGATGAAAAGATAAATGATTTTCAAGAACTAGGGACAGAGCCAATGTATGAAGCAGAGGAGGCAATAAAACGAGCGGATGTAGTCATAGATTGTACGCCTAAAGGAACAGGATTGATGAACAAAGAGAAATATTATACTAAATACAAAGACAGGGTGAAAGGGTTTTTAGCTCAGGGCTCAGAGTTTGGTTTCGGTAAAATGTATGCAGTCGGAATAAACGATGGCGCAATAAAACCTGACGACCAGTTTATACATATTGTAAGTTGTAACACCCATAACATAGCTGTTTTGATAAAGACTTTAGCTATCAAAGGTAAAAAAAATAATCTAAAAGATGGAAGATTTTTGTGTATCCGAAGAGCAAGTGATATTAGTGAGGCAAAAAAATTTATTCCATCACCGACAGTAGGAGCACATAAAGATGAAAAGATGGGTACTCATCATGCCAAAGATGCTTATCATCTTTACAAAACTTTAGATATGGATCTAGATGTTTTTTCTAGTGCTATTAAGCTAAACACTCAATATATGCATAGCATATGGTATGATCTTAAACTTAAAAATAAGACAGATCGTGATGAAGTAATCCAGATGTTTAGAGATAACCCTCGGGTGGCAGTTACTCATAAAAAATCTACTAATACTGTTTTTTCATATGGGCGAGATCATGGCCACTATGGCCGTATCTTGGATCAAACAGTTATTGTCTTACCTACTGTTCACGTCTTGGATGAAAAAGAAGTTATTGGTTTCTGCTTCACGCCACAAGATGGAAACTCTTTGTTGAGTAGTATCACAGCTACAGAACGATTCCTTTACCCTGAGACATATAAAGAGAAATTGAAATGTCTTGGAGCTTTTCTGCTACAAGAAGTATAAAAAAAACATTTTTTTCATTTTTTCTTTTTTTTTTGAGTTAGTTTAAAAAGATATTAACTATTTGATGTTTTTTGGTTTTGAACGAAATTATGAAACAAAGTTATAAGATAATTAGAGATTCAATCCATGGAGACATCAAAGTCGAAGGTTTATTCCTTGATTTATTGAACACACCTGAACTGCAACGTCTCTACAACATAAAACAGCTGGGTTTAGCTCATCTTGTTTTTCCTGGAGCCCATCATACACGGTTAGAACATTCATTGGGATCATATCATATATCTAGGAGAGTAGCAGAGATACTTAGTTTAGATGAGGAAGAAAAAAAGATTTTGACAAGCGCTGCTTTTCTTCATGATATCGGACATGGCCCTTTTTCACATACTTTAGAAGCTCTAGTAAAGGAATCTCTGAATGTTGACCATGTAGATTTAACTGAGAAACTTATTTTTGGAGAATATGAAATATTTGATGAAAATGAGAAAGAGTTTATCTCTTCTGAATGTGTACATAGTGTTTTAGAAAAATACGGTATAGATAAAAGTCAGATAGTTAATGTGATAAGAGGCAATAGAGCCGACAAAGCTTATCTGAGCCAGGCTTTAGATAGCACTGTGGATGTGGATCAACTAGATTATTTGGTTAGAGATGCTTATTATACAGGTGTAGCATATGGTGTAATAGATTTTGAACGTTTTCTTCAGACTCTTACTATTTTTGATGGAGAAATAGTTATTAAACGTAAAGGTGTCAGCGTTGTAGAGAACATATTGATGGCTAGAGCGTTGATGTATTCCTCTATTTATTTCCATAAAACAGTACGTATCGCTGAGCTTATGCTTTCTAAAGCTATCGAATTATTTCCAGAAGAAAACGCCTATAATTTCTATAAGATGACAGATGCAGAGCTCATTAATCTGCTGAAAAACCGTGGAAGCTACTTCCAGAAAAAAATTGCTACTTGTATAAAATATAGAAAACTTTTCAAACAAGCCTACATGAAATCACCATCTAACCTAACAAAAAACCAAATAGAAGTAGTTAAAAAACTAGATGACCCCATATTGCGTAGGAAGAAAGAAGCTGAGTTTGAAGAAAAACTAGGTATACCTTCAGGGCATATAATCATAGATGTTCCATATACCGAACTTCATCAATCTGAACCCCGTATAGATCAAACAGATATCAAGGTTTTAGAAAAAGGAGAACTAAAAACACTTGATGACTACACCCCTACTGCAAAAGCAATTAGAGATAGAGCTATCCCTGACTGGATGATAATGATTATAACCGATGAAAAACACAGAGAACTTGTTGAGAAAAAAGCTGAAAAAATACTGTTCTAACACAACAACTTAAAAAAATATCTCTCTTTCTATTAAAAATGAGGAGAGAGAATGGGGGAAGATTTTCGATTTTTTTTTGAAGGTGGTGAGGAGAGATTTTTTTCAAAAAAAAGAATATTTTTGAATATCTCCCCCATTCATAAGACATAAATGAAAAAGCAGTATATAAATCTTATTATACAAATAGAAATGAAACAAAAGAATAGTTATAAACTGTATTGAAATATTTTTAGAACAGCTATAAACATAACTTGTATATCTAAATATTCTTAAAAAGAAAATGTTTAAGTATAGATAAAATAGAATATTAATTATAATAATGTTTAACAGCAGGGATTAAGAATGATAAGTAATATACAACTTGTTAAAACCAAAGAAAAACACTCTCAAAATTATAACAGATCCTGGTAGAGGAACTATAAAAGTGTTTAACAGAAAGGGGGAAATACTCCTTAAGAAAACTAAGTTAACGGAGAAACAAGTTAAAGCATTGGAGAAAAAAGTCTTAGGCTATATACATAAAAGACTGCTTAACATGAAGGACAAACAAGAAACGAAATATGACCCGATGATAACATAAAAAAACAAAAAAATCTTTTTTTCTACGGTAAGTACTGCATAAAATTTATTATATCCCTAAAAATATCTTTTAGAATATGGAAAGGAAAACTGTGTTTTTAGAACTTCCAGCTGAAATTGTAGAACAGATAGATAGGAAAAATATAGTGGGCGATCGTTCTACATTTATATGTGATATGTTGAGAAACCAATTGGATGAAGATGTTTCAAGGATGAAAGTAACCTCAGAAATTGATGAA
>JAZKSG010000074.1:0-3884 GCA_036626215.1 Thermoplasmatota archaeon | reverse complement strand
GCAGCCATCACCTCAACATCTAGTTCTTCAGAGATTTTATCAGCAATTTCCCATGGTTTAGCTTTAATCATCGTCATACCAAAATGAGTTAGAATGCCAAGACGAGGTTTATTGATTTTAAGGATTTTTTTTACATCGCTAAGAGAAAGATGTTTAACTCCTTCTTTAGGGGTTTTTCTAACCACGTTTATAACTAGAATGTCCCCTTTGTAATATGATTCCAATCCATCAAAATATTGAGTATCTGCTATAAGAGAAACTGAAATTTCTTTTCCATAAAAATTCAGGCCATATGTTTCAACATCATGTACATGTTTAACAGGTGTAGAAAAGGAAACTCCTCTGAGGTTGTATTTTCCGCCTTCTCTCAGTTTTTCTATTCTGTCAACATGTTCTCTGAAATGTTTTAAAATAATGGGGTCATCTTCTAAAGCATCACTTGGTGCAAAAACTACGCCTTTTTTATCAAATCCACCGTTAGTCATCGCTTCAATCATTATGTTTATATCGTTGGAATGATCGATGTGTTTATGAGTCAAAATGATTCCATCTAACTCTTTAGGGTTTAACTTTGGTCTACTTGACAGACATCTAACTAATGATCCTGGTCCAGGGTCGATCAATATGTTGGTGTCATCTAAAGTAAGCCATATTCCTCCTGATTTCCGGAGTTGTTGAGTTACTACAAAACGTGCACCTGCTGTCCCCAGGAACTTGATTTTATCCGCCATATTTTTCTCACAAAAATTTTTACAAATAATTATATCAAACGTTTAATTAACTCTTTTATATTTATCAGTAAAACCAAGGTTTATATAATTAATTATATCTTAATTTTTGTAAGTTTATGAATCTTTTCAAGTATACATATAGTTTAGTTAGACAGATACCTGAAGGCATGGTTTCATCATATGGCGCTGTAGCAAAAGCTTTGGGAGATATACGTGCTTCTAGAGCAGTCGGCCGGATGATGAATCAAAACCCTCATCCTGACGATATGCCTTGCTTTAAAATAGTTCGTTCAAATGGCGAAATAGGGGGTTTTGGTCTTGGTGTTGAAGATAAAATCCGACGACTAGAAAAAGATGATATCCAAGTTGAAAATGGGGAAGTCGTTGATTTTGAGAAAGTATTTTTTGATGATTTTAAAACCAGTTACCCGTTAAAAAAACTCAGAGAAAAACAACTAAGTTTAAAGAGAAAACTTGATTTGAAAGATGATTTTGACGACATCGAAACGGCGGCAGGTTTAGATGTAGCTTACCCTAAAAATGATTTTGATAAAGCTTGTGCTGCATGTGTAGTAATGGATTTTGATTCAAAGGATATAATTGAAACTAAGACTTTTTTCACCGAGTCTTTTTTTCCGTATATCCCTACTTATCTTTCTTACCGTGAGTTACCTCTACTAAAAGGAGTTGTAAAAGAGTTAGATTCTCTGCCATCTGTTTTTATGTTAGATGGAAACGGAATTCTGCATCCTTTTGGTTTCGGTTTGGCATCTCATTTTGGTGTAGAGATGGAATTGCCAAGTATTGGCGTCGCTAAAAGCCTTCTATGTGGAGATATAATAAATGATGCTGTTTATGTAGATGATGAGAAAAGAGGTTTTGCGTTTTTTTCCTCTGAAAAACTTAAAAGACCTGTTTATATATCTCCCGGACATAAAATAGCTTTAAACTCTTCTTTAGAAGTTACTAAAAATTTTGGTTTTTATAGGGTTCCTGAACCAGTCAGACAGGCTCATAGATTAGCCAGAAAAAGTATTAAATCATATTACAGTTAAACTTGGATGAGTCTCTATAGTTCAGGTAGTTTTTTGCTTGATATAACCGGTATGTCTCTTTTTTTAAACCATTTTTTGTATTTTGTTATCTGAGATTTTTTTAATTCTTTTCGATGCAGATATGCCGCTTCAATATTAGGTGTTGCCTGTATTGTTTTCTCTAATATATTGTCGTCAACATTTTTTTGTTTGATTTGGTAGGTGGGTATCATATGTCCAAATGCTGATTTTTTGTTTAACGCTACATCTGTGAATCGTGGGGCGTAGTGTCCTCCTCCGATTCCTATCAGAACAGGTATATCTTCTGGTGTTTCTTCTTCGTAGTGATATTTTTTTAGTAGCTGCAGTAATGATTTAGCTATTACTTCAGCTGGTTTTTCTTGAATCCATTGTTTTTTTGTGCTACCTACTTCGGCGAACATTGTCGGAATTGACATATATGGTCCATGATGAGTTACCTCAAAACATACATCATATGATAGATTCGCCTGTTCGTTATTCTGTTTTATAAGCCGGAGTAGTTCTGTCATTTGTCGGGGTGCTGCCGGAGTCAATGTTTTGTTTCTTCCTCCAAACTTTGCCTCTCCGTAGTTTCCTATTGGATGTGTAGTTAGAGAGGGTTTACCTGATTTACTTTTGTGTTTTGAGACAAAAATTGCTTGTGTTGGCTTTATATCTAGTTGATCTTTTACTTGTTGTTCTATATTTTCATGGATTATAATTTTGTCCTCTATGGTTACCAGTATTACGTCTTTTATTTCTTTGTTTTTGTATGCTGGTTTTTCTAAAAAATTGTTTTTTTCTTCCCAGTTGGATTGTTTTAAAAGAGATTTTTTTATATTGGTGCTTGCCTGGTCTTGTGTAGAAGATATTATTAGAACCGTCATTTTTTTTATCTGGCAAAAGAATTGTCTTTGTTTTTTTAAGATTTATGTTCTTTTTCCATTAGATCTTTTAGTTTTCTCATTCTTACTAGAAGGTGGATACGATCTTCTACTGAACATACTTTGACGATGCTTTTGATTTCTTTTGCTTCTTTTTTGCTAGATAACAAGCCAACTACTTTCATTGTTTTTCTAAAATAGTTTTTTATATTGAAAAGTATATAATAATTGTTGTACAGTTATTATCAATTTTCTCCTGATCTATTATTTTTTGTATATATTTACCCTCAAAAAAGAAAAAATATATATTTTAATATATTCAAAAATATGCTTTTATAGCTTTAAGATGGTCTCATCCACCTGACTAAAATTACTATAAAACCTAGAATAACTGGCAACAAAACCAGCCAATAAATAATATCCACTTCTAAAAAAAATCTAGTAAAATCATAACTAAGATGATATAAAACAATAAGACAAACCAAAACCAAAGGCGTTAACAAACCCACAATCAATGGACCTGACTCTCTATTCACCACCTACAAACAGTCCTCAAAATAAAGATATACAACTGTAGTTAAATAATATTTCTATTAAAAAAATTGGGAAAAAATATTTTTTTTATTCTCTTTTAAGAGGGGAAAAGTGGTCATCCCCCTTAAAGATTTCTTCAACAGAACAACTGGTAAAAGCTACATCCATCCCCTCGGGCCGGTATTTACCATCTTCAGTATCCCAGTATACCTCAACTCCATTATCATAAATAGCTAAAATAATACCTTTATATTCTCTAGCTGTTCCGTTTTCATCTCTATAAACCCGTTTAACCCGGTCCCCAAGTTCAAAAGCATCATACAAAGATGGATACTCCTCTTTTCCCTTCTCCTTTTTCATCTTGCTCACCTATAAGCAATCCTTACACCGGTAATTTCTGTCACTTTTAATATATAAATCTACCCTGTAAAAAACAGGTAACAGTAAGAAAGTCAAAATGGTAAAATTCCATCATAAAGAATAATCTATACAATAGCTAAAAATAAAAAAAAAGATTGTTGGTTAAGCAGTTTATATCAGGTAGTCTTGATTGTACCAAGTATAGGCTCATAGATAAGGCCTTTATCCATCAAAGAATTTAACGCCTCTTCAATAGAGTCTTTGTCCACCCCTGCTTTCTCACATTCTTCAGTGATTGAATCCCAAGGAGCTCCATCTTC
>JAZKSG010000073.1:0-3887 GCA_036626215.1 Thermoplasmatota archaeon | reverse complement strand
TGGAATATTAGTACAACTTAGAAGGAAAAATCAAAACAAAATTTTTTATAGAATATCTGGAGAAAAGGAAAAATGGTTGGCGGGTTCTGTTGAGTTAGCGGGTGAAAAAGACGGGTGTTGAATTGGCGGGTGACAAAACATTATAAGGAACATCTCTATTACTATTCATGCCATCCCTGCCAGTCTATCATGTTCGACACCAAACGTAATTTTCATGGCAGGGATGGCTTAAAATTATGTGATAATAAATATCACTATTGAGAGCGATTAGATAATGATGTTTGCTCATTATCCGTTACAGCTGGTTGATTTATTTTTTGTTTAAGTAATGTATCTACTAAAATTGCGTTATATAAATTCCTTAATTTTTTTTCAAGAATATTTTTTTGTTCAAATAAATCATAAAGTTCGCTCGAATATTGATTCATTATCTGGATAACCTTCTCTTGGGTTTTTTTAGGCGGCACAGGTATATTAAGATTACCTAGTTTTGTTTTGTTTATGTTGGTTTGTGTTCCTCCTTTTGCTATATCCTCTAAAACATCCCTATTGGCGAGTATCATATAGTATACAAACTCTGGGATGAGCTTGTCTTTCCATTTTTCTTTGGGTATCAACCCGACTATTGCTTGATTTGTACAGGCATCTATATTCAGTATGCCAGTTTTACCAGCATTGGCAAATATTGCTACTAATACTGTTCCTTTAGGCAATATGTTAGCACCACATTCTCCGTATCCTTCTTCTGTTAATTTTTCTTCAGTTTCCTCTATATAGATATTTTGAGGTTGTACATAACCCATCCTAGTTGAGCCTGGTAAATCCCCCACTTTAACCCAATTAATTGACCCTCCAAAATAGTCTTTTACATCTCTTGATGGTGTGCCCCCAGATTCTTGCAAGAATAAATCTTTTATTCTATATTTCTTGATATTTTCATTTTCTAAAAAATCTAACTCATAAGATTGTTTTAATTTTTTAATTCTGTCTGTTATTTCTTCCATCATAGACTGTATTTCTATAAAATTATCGGGCACGTAATTTTCTGCTTGCTCTAATTTAAATCTATATTTTTCATTGTAATCTTCGGGGATTAGTGAATATTTATTTTCTTTAATATCTGAAACATCTATAAACCAAGATTTTTTACCTTCTTCTTTAGTTGTCCATTTTTCGAGCATATCTGGTATATCGTTTTCTGGTATTTTCTTTCTAAGTCCTGTAAGTTCATATCCATCGTTTTCTATTTTGTAACACCATATTTTTTTTGTGGGTTTTTTATTTGATATAAATAATATGTAGGTCTTCACAGGTGTATAGGGCAAGAATACTCCTTTGGGTAGTGATATTATTGCATCTATTCTATAATTTTCAATGATATACTTTCGTAACTTTAAATCTATTCCACTTCTGAAAAAGAAACCTTCTTGCATGATAAATGCCATTCTTCCATTCTCTTTCAATGCTTTAAGCATATGTTGGGGAAAAATCACATCACCGTTTTTGCTAGGTATTTGGTAATAATCACCGTTGTCTGTTGTTGTTCCATATGGAGGGTTTGCAAGAATGACATCATATTTATTTTTAATAGGATTTTTTAGGCTATCTATTTGTTTAATATTGGTATGCCCATCCCCAGTCAATATCATATTCATTTTGGCTATTCGCGCCGTATTGGTTATTTCGCCTCCAAAAATAGTATCTTCTCTTAACTTTTTCATATTTTCTTTTGTAGGTTTACAATATCGTTTGATATATTTAAATGATTCAATCAAAAAGCCTCCAGTACCACAAGCGGGATCGTACACTTTATCCCCAAACTGAGGATTCACTATTTTAACCATAAATGAAATTATGTGTTTAGGGGTGAAGTATTCCCCTAAATCATTACCTACTGTAACTGAATTTTTTAAGAAATACTCAAATGCATCCCCTTTTATATCAGATTCAGTATTAATTAAAGAGAGAGTATCTAATCTATCTACAATTTTTTTGAGAGTTTTAGGATTTGTAATAGACATTTTATGTTGAAATACATCTCCACTATGATTGTATCTCAACACAAGATAAGGTAATACTGTATCATTGATATAGCTCATCATGGTTTCTGCGGGTAATGTATTGAAGCTATCCCAACAGTATTTCTTTTCTAATATTCGTTCTTCGCCATTCCTTTCCCTTTCTCTCTCCATTTCGCTTATGAGTTTTAGAAATAATAAATTCGCAAACTCTATAAATCTATCAAATCCTTCTCGGATTCCCTCCTTTCTCAATAAATCATTTGCCCATTTAAAAATGGAAATAAGTTGTTCCCTAGTATATTGGACTTTATCAGATACTTCAGATATATTTGCTCCTTCATTGATGAATCTTAGAAGGGTTTTTTCATCTACAAGTGACGTTAAAATATCCCCGTCAATCTTTAATCTTTCATTATCGTCAATGTGCCATCCTATAACAAATGTACCGTCGGTTACAAAAATAATCGGGACAGAAAGAGGTGCTACATATTTTTCTATGGCCTCGCTTAATATCCCCTCCAAATCTTCTCCTTTTCTTTTTGCTTCAACAATGGCTATTATCTCGTCCGAATTGGATTTGTACAACGAGTAATCTGGTTCTTTACCTTCTAATTTTTTTTGTTGGTTCTTAAGTTTTAATCTTTCAGTAAATACATTGCAATTTGAGGTTTCTTCATCCGTATTCCATCCAAGGTTGTTTAACCATGCATCAATTTTTTTTCTCGTGGCACTTTCTTTGGATTTAGTACGTCCAACCATTATTTGTCCCCATTTTCATCTGTGATAATCACGATGGCATTTTTCCCGTTCCATTGGCTCAAACCAATAATACGAGCGTCTTTTATTGGTTTTTCTATCATTGCTACAACATTGCTTATCTCAACCTTTTTGTCAGCCATTAATATGTAATATTGTAACATATATTTAAATATTTACGTTATAAAACTAGAAAAATTTTTTTGAAAATAACTATCTTAATCGGAGGTGTTGTAGAATTGTTAAAGGAATTTGTAGAAAAAATAAAAGAATGGAATATTAAAGATTTGGAGAAAAGAAAGAAGGAAGCTAGAGAAAAACCTGTTAGGTGGCAGATCTGTATGATTGCTTATGCTTTGACTCAGGTTGGTTTAACAGCATTGGTGATGGTTTTTACTAAAGAATTATTTGTTGCTGTAGTTTTTGTTTTTTTGTTAACTGTTTTTTCAATCTATGTTGAACATGATATGTATAAAATCTATAGGGAGGCAAACAGAGAATGAGTAAAACCTGTAAACAAAAAGAACGGATTGTATCTCATCAGTTTTATTTCGGGTGGCGACATGCGTAAAAAAATAAGGGTTAGATCAGTATTGTTTATTAGTATTCTTTTGATTGTCAGTATTTCGCTGGGTTATTGCATTGGTCAGGTAGTCAGAGTTAGTTATTTTGTTGAAGGAAGTATTGATAGTGATTTTAGCGAAATGAATTATTCAGAGTTAAAGATTCCTACTAAAAAACAGGTAAAGACTTTTATGGAGATAGATCAGACGGATAAACATGTTTATATCAAGGATGGTTTTAATTGTAGGGATTTCTCTGAAATGTTCCGTAAAAATTTTACTAGTCTTGGTTATCAGTGTTTTCATTGTTTAATTGATTATAAAAACCAAGAGGTAAATCATCGGGTGATAGCGGTGCAAACTATTGATTCTGGTCTGGTTTTTGTTGAACCTCAAAGCGATAAGTTTATAGATGTTTATCCTGGTGCCGATGATGATGGTAAGATTATTAGTGATTACAAGATTTTTGTTTAATTAAAAAATTTTTTTAACTTTGGTGTGTACATTGTTAGCATAGGTTATTGGTATTGTAAAGAAAAGCCTAAGG
>JAZKSG010000072.1:0-3896 GCA_036626215.1 Thermoplasmatota archaeon | reverse complement strand
AAAGATGGAACAAAACTATCGTTGTCCGTAAACGTATCCCTTTTTATTTTAACTACAAAGAAAAAGATTTAGGACTTACCAACCCCGATTTAGAAGGTTTTTATTATCTTCAACTTAGAGATAACGATAGCTCTGAGTTCAAAAAAGAATATCATATTCCTCTGAGAGACTCGGTTTGGGATTTCCCAACCTATAAAAAAGACAAAGGAAAAAAATCAATATTTGATTGGATTAAAAAATAACTATCTTTCTTTTACTGTGTTTGATGTACACCTTGTTTTTTAGCGTATCTTTTAACTTGTTTGACTTCCTGCCGGTTTACACTTCTAGATATGTCTTCGTAGTCTTTTGCATTATATTCTGGTCGATACTGGCTCATAATGTTTACTACGGAGTCAGAGATGTGATTTGATATCCATTTCATTATAGGTTTTGAACAACATTCTACATGGTTAGGCATTACTAGATGACGAACTACTATGTCTCCGTTTTGATAAGCAGTTTTATGGTTTCTTTGAAGGATCTTAGTATATTTTTCTACTTTAGATAGTTTTTTTGCGCATTCGTCGTTTCCATATTTAAAATCAGTGAGATATAGATCTATAACTTGGTTGAGTAGTTTCATGGTTTCATATGAGCAATACATGTTAGAATTCCAAATCTGAGGGAGATATACATCAGATTTTTGTAATGTTTTCAGGATGTATGGCAGGTTTGGAGTAGGGTCTCCTCCCACCCAGTTTACATTTTTTGCCCCCCGTTGTTTTTTGTTTTCTATTTTTTCTGCTAGTTTATCTGGGTGGATGTAGTATCCTTTTATTTTTTGGCTGATATCCCAGTTCTGACAGAAGACACAGTTGAATGTACATCCTGAAAAAAATATGGTATAAGATGGAATCAAAACGGGTTCTTCGCCGATGTGTAAAAACTCAGATGCTATATGTGGTTCTTTTACTTGGCATACGCCTGTGTTTTTTGTTCTATCTACCTGGCATTTTCTTTCACAGAAACGACATTTTTCAAAAATTTTTTCTGCAAGAAAAGTTTTGAGGTCGAGTAAAGATTGCTCCGGAGGTTTTTCTTTTATTTTTTGTTTTTCTATAGCTTGATCATGTATATGCCAGAGTTTATCGATGCTATCTTTTTTGTTGAAATCTACAGATATATGTTTACATTTAATATAGCTAGGCATCTCGTTTTTTTCAAGTATTCTATAATATTTTGGTAGTAGATTTTTGATCATAAATCTATAATTGTTAGATGAGAAAAAAATATTAAAAGCTTTTTTTCCATAACCTTTTTTATCATAATTTGATGAGGAGGTTTCTTTGTATGTTGAAAAATAAGA
Organism: Thermoplasmatota archaeon; assembly: GCA_036626215.1. Classification (GTDB taxonomy): domain Archaea; phylum Thermoplasmatota; class E2; order DHVEG-1; family DHVEG-1; genus JAZKSG01. Next base: position 2,548 of record JAZKSG010000072.1, on the reverse strand, counting down.
CTGCTTTAATAACGGGTGCATCCCGGGGTATAGGTAGAGGTATAGCGTTAAAGTTTGCAGAGAATGGTTGCTATGTCGGTATAAATTATGTGAAAAACAAGGAAAAAGCTGAGGAAGTACTCGAAGCTGTTAGAGATAAGGGTGGAGATGGTATACTCCTGCAGGGTGATGTTTCCAAGACTAAGGATGTAGAAAACATAGTAAATCAGTTAGTGGAAGAGAGAAAACAGGTTGAAATCTTGGTTAACAACGCTGGTATCTATCAGAGGAAAAAATTCGAAGGTATTTCAGCTGAGGATTGGAGGAAGATTCTTTCGGTGAATCTCGATGGAAGCTACTATATGTGTAAAAAAACTCTTCCCTTTATGCCAAAAGGAGGAAAAATCGTTTTTGTTTCTTCCCAACTAGCTTTCCGAGGATCCAGCCATGGATCAGACTATGCTGCTTCCAAAGCGGGTCAGCTTGGTTTGATGCGGAGTTTGGCTTTAGAACTATCGGATAAAAAAATCTGTGTAAACGCTGTAGCACCAGGAACCATAGACACCGACATAATTGCAGATTACAGTGAAGAAAAAAGAAGGCAACGAAGCAACAAGATTCCTCTCGGTCGATTGGGGCAGCCTGAAGACATAGCTAATGCCTGTCTGTTTCTCGCTACACCATTATCAGATTATATCACTGGCGAAACCATCAATGTGAACGGTGGACTATATATCCACTAAAAAAAACAATTTTCTTTAGGGAAAAAAAATGAGTAAAGTTGAAGAAAAAATAGATCTTCCTGAAGATGTACAAAAAAAGATAGATAGCATAAAATCTGACAACACAAGTGGCTCTACAGAACTTGCAAAGCAGACAGCTGAAACCCTAGTTCTGTTAACCCAAAAACAACAAGAAGATTTTAAAACAGCGTTGAAAACAACCTGCTACCAGTTACACAGAGCGCAGCCTTCTATGGCCTCTATTTTTAATCTTGTAAACCACGTTATGCTGTTAGCTGAGAGAAACCAACAAGATGTATATGGAAATGTTCGGAGTGGCTGTAAAAGTTTTATAAAAAATATTGAAAACTCTGCTCATCGGATAGCTAAAAATTTTAAACAAATGATAAAAGATGGTTTTACAATTTTAACGCATTCTTACAGCAGCACAATCCTCAATACGTTAATAGATGTTAACAAAAAGTTAGATTTCAACATTATCTGCACAGAATCACGACCTATGTACGAAGGAAGAAAACTCGCTGAAAACCTTGGCAGAGAAGGTATAGATGTCAGATTGATAGCGGATTCAGCAATGTTTTTATTTCTAAAAAAAGCAGATGCTGTAGTAGTAGGATGCGACGCCATATCAAGGAGAGGGGTACTAAACAAAATCGGGACATCTTGTTTAGCAACATCTGCAGAAAAAACAAAAACACCATGTTATGTTTTATGCAACCAGAATAAAATATTACCCTTGGGTTTTCATCTCAAAGAGGAGAAAGAAAAAAACTCTGATGAAATTACTTCTAAAAAGATGAAAAATGTTTCACCTGTTAACTATTATTTTGAATATACAAACCTTGATTTATTTACCAATATCGTAACCGAAAAAGGAGTTCAATCAAAAAAAGATATAGAGAAACAGATGAAACACCAAAAGGTCCATCCGATCTTTAAATAAAAAAAAAATATTGTTTTTAGCAGGTTAGATGAAAAGCAGCTACAACTTTATTTTTGTTTTTTAGTTGATTATAAAGCCAAGTGGCTTTTTTGGTTTTATCTTTTTTTAACTCTATATCCTGTTTTTCTATGTATTCTTTGGTTTCATCTGGTATTTTCATTAAACCTGAAGCACCGGTGCCAACTATCAAAATGTTGGGTTTGTAATCTATAACTTCATTTAGATCTTCTCGGCTAAGACGATGTCCTCTTTTTCTATACCATTTTGTTTTTATTTTATCTGGAAAAATTATTAGGTCAGAGGTGTAGGTTTTACCATCGATTTTCATTTTTCCAAATGAATAATCCTCTATCTCCAAAGAAACACTGCACCTCCTCTTTTTTTATTCGAAGGAGTATGCGGTAGCTATCCTAGCGTTTTCTTTGATGTCTACACCGTTGTCTCCAACTATTAACAAACCAGTTATCTTTCCTTCTTCCTCTATTATCCGGCCAGGTGTATATGCTCCGGTTTTGATTAAACGACTATGAGGTTGAATCCATACGTTTCCTCTATTTATTTTTTCGTTGTACTCAACAAGATATATTCCTTCGTCAAGTCTCCACCATCCATATTTGTCATCCTCTGTTTTTTTCTTTGGAGGTATTTCCTCAGTGTCTGATGGTTGATATTCGCTTCCTCCGAAATCAAGACTACCTCGGTTTTTGATTTTCATTACTTTGTTTAGGGTTAAATCAACTGTTTTTTCATGTCTTTGAGTGTCTTCATGAACTATATCTTTGATGTTATTTTCTAAAATTTTTTTACTATCTGATAACATACTTTATCTAAAAACCTCCCTTAGCTATGTTATCTTTTTTTAGGTTTATTATGTTTTTTAAAA
>JAZKSG010000071.1:0-3911 GCA_036626215.1 Thermoplasmatota archaeon | reverse complement strand
TTTCTCCTGTAGAATAGGTCTAATCTGCCAGGTTCGGTTCAACCACCGGTAGGACCTTAGCTCGAAAAATGTTATTTTTTTTAAGATTACTAAACGCTAATAATTATGGCTATTGTAGCATTTTTGCTTTTATGAAAAATGAATTAAATAATAATTTAAATGCTATACTTTCGAGAACTGTTATATCATATGTTGGACTCATTGAATTTGTAAAAACAATTACAGATGTATTCTCCTCCGGTCGATATTTCATCAAGGTGTGGACTCCTGGCCAGCCTCCGCTATGACCGATTTCTTTTTTTCCAAAAATATTTCTTCCTATATCCCATCCTAACCCATATTTTTCATTCTTTATATTTGTATAATGGTCTTTATGCATTAGTTCTACAGTTGTTTTGTTTAGAATTCTTATCTCATTCCAGATTCCTTCATTCATATGAGCTATCATGAAATGGGATAAATCTTCAGCAGAGGTTCTCATTGAACCTGCGGGATGAAAAACAACTATGCCATAATGTGGATGAGGGATGTATTCTCTTTTTTTGTATTCATATGGTACTGCTAGATTACTAATGTTTATATCTTTGAGTCTAAAACTTGTATTGTACATTTCTAATGGTTCAAAAATATGTTTTTTACAGTATTGATTAAATTGTTCACCGGATATTATTTCAACAAGATATCCTATGATGGAGTAACCAATATTGGCGTAGGCATATTTTTCGCCGGGTTCATTGTTTGACCATATTCTCGGTGAATATGCACTACCATTTGGTGTCAGGTATTCCATTAGCCATGGATAAGGATATTCTGGTATATCTGGATCTCCAGGGATATATGATAAACATGGCCAAAATGTGTTATCATTTGCAAGACTAGATCTATGTGATAGAAGCATACGAAATGTAATTTTTTTATCTGGATGGTTTGGGTTTCTTAGATTAAACGGCAGATAATTATTTACATCTTCGTCGAGATCAAAAAGATTCTGTTCCCATAACTGCATCAGAGCGGTTGCAACAACGGTTTTTGAGATAGATGCAGAAAGATAGATTGTATCTGGTTTTGCTTGTTTATTTTTATTGATATTATATAAACCGTATCCTTTTGACCAGACTACAGAGTTTTCTTTGATGATGCATGCAGAAATTGAGGGTTTATGTGAAAATTTCATCAGTATCTCTATATATTTGTCAAACAAAAATTCGTTTTCAGCTTCTTTCTGGCTATTTAATAAATCTCTTTTTTGGAAGTTGTCATCTGCTTGAAAAGAGGGGGAAAACAAAATTCCGATAAGCAAAGATAAAATAATCAGTGATACGATTTTTTTCTTCATTTTTCCATCATAATGTCTATAATATATTATGTTTAATATTTTTTTCCTAGGAAATAGTATAGATAGTTGCTCTAAAAGACTTATGGATGAAAAACTGTTTGATAAAAAAATCTGAGGATAATAGGGGAGGAGTGATTTATTATACTCTCAGAAAACTGGGCCGACAAGATATCCAAGATATAAAACTATTGTTGAGCTAATAGCTATCAACACGTTGTCATCAAGCGGTCCTATCTCAAAACGCTCCATCAAAGAAGCAGCTAACGCAGCCATAACACCCCAAAAGATCAAACCTTGGTTAGATAGATAAGCAAGATAAAAACCAAGAGGTATACAAAAAGCAGCCATCCAGATATTGCCGATAAAATGTTTGGTACGCTCAGCGAAAACAAAACTTCGGATGATGCCTGTGACGCCATCACCGATAGCCATAAAAGCAGGAGGGATAACAGCAATCCAAGGATCACCCATAAAATACCATAAAACAAAGATGGTGATCCCCCACATAAAACAAAAACTGACGTCGTTCAAATTTTTCTCTGTTTGAAACCAATATAAAAGATGGTTAGAGCGATGTGAAAACAGGGTGAAACCAGTGATAAGCAAACCCGCTAACAAGGGATACCAAGGTGAACGAAAAAGTATGGGTACCAGCAAAACTACGACCCCACCCGCAAAAATATGTACCAACTTACGGTTATAATACACCGCCTGGTTACGATCTAAACCACGATTTATCATAAACTCATAGGTTTTTTTAGTGGAATACGTAACAAAGGCGACATAAAAGAATAGGATTAAAACCCATATTATTTGAACATCAAACAACATTAGACCACCTGTTATAGACACAACTTATATAAACCTTACATTTAAAATAAAGCCAGATAAATAAAATAGAGGTTTACTTTTTATTCCGTGAAGGCAAATGTCTTTATTCATAATGAACATCAAAACCTGTAATATATCTATATTGAGTTTTTTTAAATCAAAAAAACGATAAACCGGTTAATAAAATATTTTGTCAAAAAAAAACGATTTTCTATCAGAAACATTTTTAAAACATGTAATATTCCCTTAATCAAGAAAGCAAAAAAGTAAAAGAAGAACAAAAAAAGAAAAAAATCAAAAAAACCTAATTTTTTTTGAAACTTAACTTTTTTTGTTTAAAAAAGTATGCTTTTTTGCTAAAAATCTCCAAAAAAAGTTTAGGAGGAAAAAACACAAAATGAAAGGAAAAGTAAAATGGTACAACCCACAAAAAGGATACGGCTTCATAGAAGGTGAAGATGGAAACGATATATTTGTCCACAGGACAGCAGTTCCACAAGGAACCTTCCTACATGAAGGCGATGAAGTAGAATATCAGAAAGAAGAATCTGAAAAAGGACCAAAAGCAATTGATGTTGAAAAAATAGAAGAAGAATAAAAAAACTTTTTAGGTTTAAAAGTAAAAAGATAGAAATATTACAAGTAAAATTTATTTTCTTTACTTTACCTCTCTCTTTTTTTTTATACAAATATATTTTTTGAGTGCTACTGTGTTTTCTAAAAAAAATTCTACTTTTTCTGTTTGAAATAAAGTTTTTTTTATGAAAAAACTATTAAAACGAAATAGAATATAGCAGGTCTCAAGGAGATATTAGAGCGTTATGAAGGCTTTTGTAACAGGTGGAGCAGGATTTATAGGAAGTCATTTGGTAGACAAACTAATAAAAAAAGGATATAGTGTTACTGTTTTTGATAATCTTAGCTCAGGGAGAAAAGAGTTTATAGATCAACATTTCAGTAAGGAAGATTTCAACTTGGTTGAAGCAGATCTTGTAGATAAAAAACAGTTAGAGGAGACGATACCTGGTCATGATGTTGTTTTTCATATAGCAGCTAATCCCGATGTTAGAAAAGGAGCAGAGAAACCAAGTATAGCGGAGAAAGATATTCAGAGTACGTATAATTTGTTGGATGCTATGCGTAAAAACAACGTAGGGAGAATTGTTTTTTCTTCTAGTAGTACTGTTTATGGTGAAACTCCGCCGGAGGCTCTACCTGAGGATTATGGTCCGTTGCTTCCTATTTCGGTTTATGGAGCCGCTAAACTCGCCTCAGAGGGTTTGATTAGCTCGTTCTGCCATACTTTCGATATGCAGGGGTGGATATATCGTTTTGCAAACGTAGTAGGGGAACGTGGGACTCATGGTGTAATCGTTGATTTTATCAATAAACTGAGAGATAATCCTAAGGAGCTAGAGATACTGGGTGACGGACAGCAAAAGAAACCCTATCTGTATGTTACTGAGTGTATCGATGGTATACTCTATGGTTTTGAAAACAGTAAAGATGAAATAAACGTGTTCAACCTCGGTGTAGATAGCGCTACACAGGTTACTCGTATAGGAGAGATAGTAGTTGAAGTCATGGAGCTTAATGATGTCGAGTTTAAATATACTGGCGGCAAACGTGGATGGAAAGGAGATGTACCATATTTCCAGTTTGACACCAGTAAGATGAAAAAATTGGGTTGGAAGCCGAGTTTGAGTTCTGATGAAGCAGTAAAAAAAGCAACACAAGATTTACT
>JAZKSG010000070.1:0-3984 GCA_036626215.1 Thermoplasmatota archaeon | reverse complement strand
CAATTAATATCACCGGTTTTTTAGAGATCATGGCGTAGGAAATTTCGTTTAACGTCCCCCATCGTCCGGCTATAGCGATTACTACGTCAGCTGAATTTACCACCATAAAATTACGTATATTGCCAAGTTGTGTAGGCAACGCTATATCAACGTATTTGTTTGCTTCTTCTTTGTCGTAGGGTAATATTCCAAGTGTGAGACCTTCTCTGCTTTTTGCGCCTTTACATGCCGCCTCCATTACGCCGCCGTGTCCGCCACATGCAAGTACTCCATTTTCATCTGCTATATGTGATCCTACTTCTTCAGCTACCTTTAGGGCGTATTTTGAAAGATTGATGTCTCCTTCGTCGCTCCCGCAGACTGCTATGACTTTTTTCATAAAAAAATCTGACTTAATATAACAACAGAGGTTTTTAATTATTTTTATGGAAAAAAGGGAGGGGTTTACTATATCTTAGAATAAAGAGAAAAATATTTAATCTATGCTACATTCAGGCAATATATTAAAAGATATCATTAAAGAGATGGTGGTATGGTGGCTTCAAAATCTAAAAATGTGATAAAAGTTGAAAATCTTACTAAATTGTATAACAATGTTCCTGCTGTAAAAGATCTTTCTTTCTCAGTTGAAAGAGGAGAAGTTTTTGGTTTTCTTGGTCCGAATGGAGCTGGTAAAACTACTACTATTAAAGCTATGTTGGGTCTTATATATTCAGATAACGGCTTGATAGAGATAAAGGGGAATAAGATTACTCCAAATGTTAAACATGTAAAAAAAGAAGTGGGGTATCTCCCTGAAATTGTTGCTTTTTATGATAACCTTACAGGTCTTCAAAATTTACATTTTTATGCAGAGTTGAAAAATACGTCTAAAAGTGAGTGTAGTCATTTGTTGTCGGATATGGGTTTAGGGGATGCTGGTGATAAAAAAGTTGGTGGATATTCAAAGGGTATGAAGCAGAGGTTAGGTATGGCTAGGGCTATGCTTGGTAGTCCTTCTCTACTCATTTTGGATGAACCAACTGGTGGTTTGGATCCTAAAGGGGTGAGGTTGATTAGAGAGAAAATAAAACAACTTAACAAAAACGGTGTCACTGTTTTTATTTCTTCTCATATACTTAGTGAGATTCAGGCGGTTTGTAGCCAGGTAGGCATTATTAAAAAAGGTGAGCTTGTAGCTCAGGATTCGGTTTCCTCTCTGAGTAAAAAAGCCAATGTTAAACCGAAGATGTTTCTTGTTTTGGCTGAGGTGACCGACGAAATTAAAAAAGAGGTTGAGCAGGTTGATGGTGTAGATAACGTTGAGGTAAGAGAGAATATTGTGGAAGTGGTTTGTAAAGAAGATATTCGTTCGAAGGTGATTGTGGCGGTTGAAAAAGCAGGTGGAAAAATCGATGATATTAGAACTGCTGAAGCATCACTTGAAGATGTTTTTATGAAATATACGGAGGGATAAAAATATGGAGTATAACAACGCTTTGGTTATCGCGAAAAAAGAGATTATGGATAACATCCGGAATCTATGGTTTATAGCTCTATCTATCATTTTTGCAAGTTTGACTATTCTTGCCTCCTATGCGGGATCTTATTTTACTAGTGGTTGGCAAGGGTTAGGTGTAACGGTATCGCTTATGCAGAGTCTGGTTCAGCTTCTGATACCTATCATTGCTTTGATGTTGGGTTATGGCGCTATTGTAAAAGAAATTGAAGAAAAATCTATGAATGCTTTGCTTTCTTTTCCGATTAACAGATTCGAAGTAGTAATAGGTAAGTTCTTAGGTTTAGGGGCTGTATTGTCTTCAACGATTTTAATAGGGTTTGGAGCAGCAGGTGTTATAATTGCGTCTAATGTTTCTAGTGTAGACTATGTTGAATATCTGATATTTATAGCTGCTTCTATATTGATTGGTTTAGTGTTTTTAAATCTGGGTTTGCTTTATTCTAGTTTTTTCAAAAAAAGAGTTACCTCTATGGGTATGGCGATATTCACCTGGTTTTTATTTAACATAATTTGGAGTTTGATCTCTACTATGGTTTTAATTTTCACTACGCCGCTTTCAAGTATTGCAGATCCTAGTGAGATACCTGGTTGGTTTTATGGTTTGAATCTGGTTAACCCTCTGCGTTCTTATTCAGCTTTGGCTTCTTTGAATATAGCAGAGGTTTCTGCTTCTATCCCTGGAGGTCTACCTTCTTTCTATAACAACGGTGTTTTACTAACCATTCTATTAATCTGGTTGATAGTTCCAATAGTTTTAGCTTCGTTGTTGTTTAAAAACCGAGATATATAAACATCGCTCTCCATAAATCTTATAAACAACCCGTTGTTACTGTAAAATTCACCTAGTTTGAGGTCTACATATTATGTCACGGAAAAATTTGAAGACAAACCCTATACTGATCACTTTGATTCATGAGCTTAAGAAGAAAGCTGAAGAGAATGATACTCAGCTTTGGAAAGATATAGCTCTTCGTTTGGAGAAGCCTTCTCGTAACTGGGCTGAGGTAAATCTCGGTAAGATAAGTAAAAATTTGGATGATAAAGAGATAGCTGTAGTTCCAGGGAAAGTTTTATCTACTGGAAATGTCGATAAAAAAATTAAGGTTGCCGCCTGGGATTTTTCGGATAAAGCAATAGAAAAAATTGAGAAGGCAGGTGGCAAACATATGAACATCAAAGAACTTTTGGATAAAAATCCGAAAGGTGAAAACGTTAGGATAATGGGGTAGATCAAATTATGGTAACGGTAATAGATGCAGAGAACGCAGTGCTCGGAAGACTTTGTACTAAGGTCGCTGAGCGTATACTTGATGGTGAAGAAATAGCTGTAGTAAACTCTGAAAAAGCTATTATAACTGGTAAAAAGAAGAGAATCAAAGATAAATATCTTAAAAAGAGACAGGTTGGTACCTACCGTAAGGGGCCATATTTCCCTCGGTCTTCAGATCGTATTGTGAAGAAGACTGTTAGAGGTATGATTCCTTATCAGAAACCTGATGGTAGGGCAGCTTTTAAAAGACTTAAATGTTATATTGGTGTTCCAGAGGAATTCGAGAAAGAAAAAGCCGAAAAAATTAAAGATACAGAGAAGAAACCTGTGGAATATATCACTATAAAGGAAATTTCTAAATATTTAGGGGCTGATGTATAGATATGGCCAAAAAAACTGTTAATACATCTGGTAAGAGAAAAACTGCGATAGCCCATGCCTCAGTGAGAAAAGGCAAGGGTAGAGTTAGGATTAATAAAAAACCTGTTGAGGTTTATGAACCAGAATTAGCGCGTTTCAAAATTTTGGAAGCGGTGGAGATAGCTGGAGACCATGTCGACAAGGTCGATGTTGATGTAACTGTGAACGGCGGAGGAAACATTAGTCAGGCTAACGCTGTTCGTACCGCTATCGCTAAAGGTCTCGTAGAGTACACAGGTGATCCAAATCTAAAAATGGCTTTCTTGGATCATGACCGTAGTTTGTTGGTTAGTGATTCACGTAGAAGAGAATCTAAGAAACCTCTTGGTCGCGGTGCAAGAAAGAAAAGACAGAAATCATATAGGTGAAAATTTTATGATTATACCCGTGAGATGTTTCACATGTGGAAAAATCATTGGAGACGTGTATAAGGAATACAAAGAACGCTGTGAGAGATACAAAGAGACTTTAGAATCTGGGGATAAACCGAAGGAGACACCCAAAGAGATTTTAGATGATTTGGGTGTTGATCGTTACTGTTGCCGCCGGATGATACTTTCACATGTAGATCTACTTGATGAAGCAGCACCGTTCGAATAAATCTAAAAAAAAATTTTCTATTTTTTTCTTTATTTTTTTTTGGGAAGGGTTAAATTTTAAAAGTGGTTAGTTCTTTCCAGGTTAAAAAAAAGATGAGGGGTTTCCTCTGTTTTTTTTTGGGCGCGTGGCCTAGGCTGGATATGGCTCTGGCCTTCTAAGCCAGTGATCGCGGGTTCGAATCCCGCCGCGTCCG
>JAZKSG010000069.1:0-4382 GCA_036626215.1 Thermoplasmatota archaeon | reverse complement strand
CCAATCAAAGAAACAATTTTTACCTTCCCAGCATTCTCCAAACGATCAAAATCCCTACGAATCTAAAACAAAAACACTGTTTTTTTAATTTTGCAGAAAAACTCTGTTGCGGGGTTTTATGTCTACCACAATTATTTGTTAAATTGGAGGCAAAAAAATACACAATGCCCGAAACAAACATTGTCAACGATGTTGTTATCAACGACTACAGCCAAGTTTTAGACAGATTTAACAAGACTGCGGTTTTCCTTAAAAACGAATTTATACACGGAGGACACTGGCTTTCGCTTGGAGGTGCTGCTTTTGCCATTTCGATTATGCTCATGTTGAACACGACATTTAATTATGAGTTGATTTTAATAATCTATTTGTTATGTCTTTTCGTTTATAGTTTTGATCATTATATAAGTATAGAAGAAGACAAAGAGGATAACCCCGAACGTACCGAACATTTAGAGAAATATAAAAAACTATTTCCGATGATAGCGGCAGTATATGGCTCTTTGCTTATTGGATTATTATGGTATTATGGAAATGTTTTGAGTCTATTGATAGGGATTCTGATATTATCTATTGGTATTCTGTATAGTATAGGTTTAAAAAATTTAACGAAGAAAATCGTCGGGTTTAAAAATATCTATACATCTTTTTCAGTTTCTCTTTTAGTTATTCTTATTTCGTTTCATATAGGACTTAATTTAAACTTAGCTTCTTTTGTTATTGCTGCTTTTATATTTTTAAGGCTTTTTATCAATTCAAGTTTTTGTGATTTGAAAGATATCAGATCTGATAAAAAGAAGAATCTAAAAACATTTCCCATTTATTTTGGAAAGAAAAAATTCTTGTTGTTTCTTCATGTTTTGCATGTTGCTTCTTTATTATGTATTGTTATGGGTATTGTATTAGATATATTGCCATTTTTCACGATATTCCTGTTGTTTTCTTTTCCAATCGTACTATTTTATCTTGATAAGGCAAAAAATACTGATGTTGAGATTGAGCATCTTTCTAGTAAGTTTGTAGATGGTGAATTTATTTTGTGGCCTCTGTTTTTATTTTGTGGAAAATTCATAGTAACATTAATTTGAGACCAAATATATTTAATAAGACTATTAAAATAATAATATTTAAATAATTAGATTGCATTGATATAATCTTAATGAGAAAATCTAACTTTTTATGGAATGAGTTCATTTACGGCGGACACTGGTTTTCAATAAGTGCTGCCTCCATAGTTTTTTCGGTAATGTTAATTTTAAAAATTAAAATTAGGTGGGAACTTCTTTTAATTGTATATCTTTTATTGCAGTGCGTGTATAATTATAACCATTACAAAGAGATTCATACGGATCTGCTATCAAGATCTGAGAGACCTAATCATCTTAGCAGGTATTTAAAGGCAATTCCAGTCATTACCTTTTTTTATGGTATTTTTTTATTTTTTTTAATATACTATTTTGGTAACATTGAAAGCATGATTTTTTGCTTAACTCTACTGGTTTTTGGTTTATCGTTTACTATTTTCTTTAAAAAAATTACAAAAAAAATAATAGGTTTTAAAAATTTTTATGCATCCTTTATACTAGCGTCATTGATTTTTTTTACTGGTTTATATTGTTCTTATGAGATAGATATCCTATTATTGGAGTTTTTTGTATTAATATCTTTGAGGTTTTTTATAAGTTCAAGTTTCTCCGATATTAAAGATATTGATGTTGACAAAAAACAAAATCTGGCTACTTTTCCAGTATATTTTGGTAAGAACAAAATTTTAACTTTTCTTCAAATATTAAATCTTGTTACAATTCTACCTTTTTTTATATTTCTCATCAAAATTGATGTTTCTTTCATTTTTTATTTAATGTTTACATATATATTTACGTTCTATTATATCGAAAAAGCAAGAAAAACAAATGCGGATATATCCTCTTTGACAAATATAATGGTTGACGGAGAATTTATTTTTTGGCCATTATTGATATTCATAGGTTTAATATTAATGTGATAAAAAGTTGATAAATCAGACAGAAAACTATATAATGTACATAAAAGACTATTAAAAAATAAAGGTGATAAAAATCGCTAACGAGATAATAATTGTCGGTGGCGGTCCTGCAGGAGCATATCTAGGTTATCTTCTAGCGAAAAAAGGAAAAAAACCTATCATTTTTGATCATTCTCACCCTCGAGAAAAACCATGTGGTGGAGGTATATCCGCTTTAGCTGTTGAAAAATTTCCTATTCTCCAGGATATCCCTGGAGATAAAAACAATGAATATGAAATGCGTCTTATCTCACCAAAAAATAAATCGGTTATGGTAAAAGGTGAGAATTATTCTTGGACTTTATCAAGAAAACTTTTAGATAAAACTCTTCTCGAAAAAGCTGTTAAAGAAGGTGCAAAATTAATAAAAGAAAAAGTGATTGATATAAAGAGAAAAAATAATTTATGGGGGATTAAAACAAAGAAAAAAACATACCTTTCTAAAATCCTTGTTGGTGCTGATGGTTCCAATAGTATTGTTAGAAAAAAAATATTAGATCCTATCCCGAATGAAGACAGCAGTTTTTGCTATGGTTTTTTTGCGAAAAGTAACCAGGAGGAGAAAGGATGTATAAAATTTTTCGAGCATCTTCAAAGTTATGCTTGGTGTTTCCCTCGTAAGGATCACCTAAGTATAGGTATAGCTGCTAATCATTCTGATTCGAAACAGTCTAAAAAACTATTAGAAACTTTTATAGAAAACTATTATCCTCACGTTGAGATAACTTCTAAATGGGGCGCTATAATTCCAAATGTTAAAAACCATAACTTTTTTAACCAAGAATGTGCAGGTAAAAACTGGATTTTAATAGGAGATGCTGCAGGGCATGTTAATCCTGTGACTGGTGAAGGAATTACATTTGCTTTATGGTCTGCCGAACTTGCTTGTAAAGCAATTATAGAGAATGATATAGAATCTTTTAATCAATTATGGCGAAATGAATATGGCAACCATTTGATATCTGGGAGTAAAATGAGAGATCTTTTTTATAACAAGGTATTTCTTGAATTTTCTTTGAGTGTAGCTAATAGAAGCAAAACTTTTTCAAAATTTATGTATGATATATTGAATAGCAAACAGAGATACAATGAGCTTTTTAAGAGAATGATAAAGGAATTGCCAAAGACACTCAAAGAGTATCTGTTTTAAATTAGTTTTTAGAATTACTTTTTATGGTCAGTGTTAAATAATTATTTATATCAGTTTCGTAAGTATCAAATATAACTTTTTCACCGGTTGCATCTGATACGAATCCAGATAGTATTCCTCTAAATATTATAAAATTAGATTCCTCCGAGAATCTTGTCCAAGGATAATAGATAGAAGCAACAGTTGGCTCTTTTTGACTAAGAACTGTAATATCTCCAAAACCAATAGCTGGAAAAAAATCTGTGAGAAAACCACTATAGTCAGTATCTGAATATGTTCTTCTAAGAGTTTTACCATACTCAAAACAAGTTTCAAAAATAATTTTTTCTCCCTCTTCAAGTTTAGATATCTCTTTTTCTAATAAATATAAAATATGTGACTCGCATCCAAAAAACCGGTTTCCGTTATAAAAAAAACTACCCCCCTCATATCTGAAAAAATTACTATTTATAAGATCTTTCATAGAGTTGTTTGAATAACTTGAGGGTCTTATTTCATTCATGGCTTTATAGGATTCATTCAATCTTTTTTCCGGCAGCTCTAATTCTTTATAGAATCTTTCATCAATCTTTTCTATCAGTTTATCTGATGATTCGCATAGGATATTACATTTATCGTTTTCCCTTCCTTCACATTCTAACTGTATAGCCTCTATTGATTTATCTTGCATCAAATATGACCATAATCCTGCGCTTCCTCCTTCAGTTAGGATATATCCATATCCATTGTGTCTACAAACTACGTAATCTTCAAAGGAAAGGAATAAGGTTTTTTCATCGAAATTTGTTTTATAATCTGCATTCTTTGAAAAAGTTGTTTCCATATATTTTACAAGAAGCGAAATAAAATTAGACATATCCTTTTCCGAATAGTCTTTTATTGTTGGAAAATTTGACAGTTGAGCATATAGGTAACCAAATTTTTTTCCTGCCGAATATAGTGTTTGTTTTCCTTTGTCTCCATATTTATTTATAACGTTATTTTCTAAATCTTCAAGTAATTTTTCCGGTAAAAAAAGTTCTCTTAGATATGTGACTTGATTTTCTTCGGTAAATGTGGTAACTACAAAACCAGGTTTATCTATAATTTCTTTTTTTGGAGCAAGTACATTTTGTATAAACCAATTTACGACTTTATCTTTAATTGGCATTCGTTTTTCCTTATTCGTTCAATGATATTCCATTTTGT
>JAZKSG010000068.1:0-4872 GCA_036626215.1 Thermoplasmatota archaeon | reverse complement strand
ACAGAATCATAGTTTTAAAATATTTGACAAAAAGCAGAGTAAATATATCCCTGAAGATGTTGAACAAATAATAGGTGACATTAGAGATAAAAATAGACTCGAAGAAGCTATGGAAGACGTTGATGTTGTTTTCCATATGGCTACTGTTCCTCCATCTGTTAAACTTAGTAAAAAAGAAATCCATGATATTGATGTTGGAGGAACTAAAAACTTAGTAGATGCTGCCTTTGAAAATGGTGTTAAAAAAGTAGTTTATACATCTAGTGCTTCTCATGTATATGGTATACCAAAATCTTCGCCGCCTATAAAAGAAAATTCTGGTTTAAATCCGGTTAATGAATATGGTAAAAGTAAGGTAGAGTCCGAGCAAATTTTAAAAAACGTTTCTAGACAGAATCAATTAAATACTATCGTTCTCAGGCTTTCAATGGTTGTAGGTCCATACAACTCTGATCCTATCCTTATAGAAAACCTAAGGAATTTTATACACGACAAAAAAGTCTTTGTTGCAGGGGAGGGTAGTTCAATAAATCAGAGTATGCATATCCAAGATGTCAACAGAGCATTATTTGCAGCAGCTAAAAACAACTCTTCGATTGATTCACCCTATGAAGTTTTTAATATATCTGGAAAAGAAGTGTTAACTGTAAACGAATGGATGTCAACTGTTAAAAAGATATGTAGTTCTGAGTCAAAAATAGTTCATCTACCAGTTTTTTTAACTAAAGCGATGACATCTATAGCTTGGTTTTTAAATCAGAGTAAAATACATCCTTCATATATAGATTTGTTAACACATGATCAGTATTTTGATATCTCTAAAGCAGAAAAAGTTTTAGATTGGAAACCAAAACATACAGCAGAAGAAGGACTTATTAAAACAGTTGAATTTTTAGAAAACAACAAAAACTTTTATTTTTAGTACTAAAAACATTTTGTAAAATAACTGTCGACCGCTGAAACAAGTTTTTTGCCTTCAAACGGTTTAGTAAAATAATCTTGGATGTAATCTTTTAATTCATCAATCTCTTCATCTGGTAGATTTTTTGCAGTTAACATAGAGATAACTACATCATCATGATAACCATTTTTTACAATCTCTTTGATAGTTTCCCATCCATCCATATGGGGCATCATGATATCCATTAGGATTACTCCTTTGAAACCTTTTTTTAGCTCTTCAAGACAGTCTTCACCAGAGCTAACTGCATATACCTCAAAACCTTCTGGTTCAAAAATCTCACGTATAGTAATCAGAATAGATGGATCATCATCGACAATCATCACCCTTTTTTTCATATAAAAACAACTCTTATATGTTCTTTTTTTTCATAATATTCTCCTCAATTCTCTTAGCTAGGTCGTCTATCTCAAAAGGCTTCTCAACATAATCGTCACCTAAAAATTTTCCAGCGTTTTCTGATACCCTATCTGTACGTGCTGTAAGAAAAACAATAGGTATGTCTTTCCATTTGTTGTTCTCTTTTAGTTTGTCGTATGTTTCCCATCCGCTTATACCGGGCATCATGATGTCTAGGAGTATTAGGTCTGGTTTTTCTTCTTTTAGTAATTCTAGACATTGTTCTCCACTCTCTGCTACTACAACATTATAGTTTTTATCTATATCTTCCAAACCATGTTTTACAGAGAGAGTAACATGGGGGCTATCATCCACAACCATAACAGTTTTTTTCATCTATCCCTCTTTTCCTCCTGATTGTATCAAATTTAAAGACAAGTTCTTTTTAGTTATATTACGAATCTCTTTCTTCATTTAACTATCTTTTGTCGTTTTAAGAGTAAAATATATTTTACTTCCTTTATTTTTACCTGGACTTTCAGCCCATATCTCCCCGCCGTGTTGCTCTACAATCTTCTTACAGATTGGTAGACCGAGGCCGCTGCTCTCAAAATCATGTCTGCTTTTATCTGCTTTATAAAACTCATCAAAAATTTTTTCTAACTGTTCCTTCGTCATACCCATCCCTTCATCTTCGATCACAACTTTTAGAGTGTCATCTGGTTCTTCAACTGCATCTACAGTTATTTTTCCACCTTCTGGACTGTATTTCACTGCGTTGTCAATGAGGTTTTCAAAAACCTCGTCTAGATATGTTTTATCTGCTGGGATTTCTATATTGTTATCTATAAGATTTTCTATCTCTATGTTCCTCTTGTTGAACATCACGTCTTTCCTTTGTATTATTTTTTCTACCTCAGAGGATATATTTGTGTTTTCTATCTCAAGAGTTTTGCTAGGTGAATTTAGACGAGCGAGTTTCAAAGTTTTAGTTACAAGATTTTTCATATGGTTAACGTTTTGAATCATGGTTTCTATGAGTTCTCTGTCTTTTTCGTCTTCAACTCTGTCTTTCATTATTGGTAGTAATGTGTTTAGGGGGGTAAGAGGGGTTTTTAGATCATGACCAAGCTGATTGATAAATCCTTCTTTTTGTTTCAGGAGTTTTCTAACTTGCTTGGTTCTTTCCTCCACTTTTCTTTCAAGGTTCTCATTTAGCTCGGTAAGTTTCTCTCTAGCTTCCTCTAATTCCTTATTAGCTAAACGGAGTTCATCGTTTTTTGCTTTAATCTGACTTTGTGCTTTTTCCAAAGATTTGATGTTTTCTTGATAATCTTCCATAATGTTTAAAGTAGCAAGCTCATTTTTTCTCAGCTTCTCCACCTTATTTTTTAACTCTATCTCTAATTCTTTTTGATTCGTTATGTCTCGGATAGTGCTAACGAGTCTATTGATTTTACCGTTTTTCTTTACAGGTATCCAGGAATGTGATATCCATTTTACATTGCCATTTTTAGTTCTAACTCTATATTCTAAATCTGAACCTGGTTCACCTTGAAATCCTCGTTCCATCATAGCTTTTACTTTATCTTTGTCTTCAGATACCACTTCAATCGGCCATTTTTTGCATCCTGTCATCTCTTCTTGAGTGTAACCAAAAATTTCTTTGCAAGAAGGACTTGCATACGTGCTAACTCCATTTGACCTGCTAACAATGATTGCATCGTTAGTATTCTCTACAATAGCTCTATACTTTTTTTGGCTTTCTTGTAGAGAATCAGTAACATTTTCCAGTTTCTTCTTTAAAACAAAATAGGATCCAACACCTTCTCTCTCTAAAGAAAGATAGGGAGTTGCGAATATTAAAGATAAAAAAGTAAATCCTATGAAATATGAAAAAATCGATAAATATATCAAATTTCGTGATAAAGAAACTCCAGCTGCAATAAGCGAAATAAGAGCTAAAAGAAACATCAAAGAGTCAAACTCTCTCTTTTTAATAAAGCTGAAAATCGAAATAAAAAGAATCTCGGCACCAAGCCCCTGTCTAAAAAAAGATAGATACTCCGAAATCAAAATTGGATTGAAAGTTATGACAAAAAAAGAGATAAAATAAATCGATAGATAGATTTTAAAAACTTTATCAAAATTTTTTATCTTAAAAACTGTCTCGTTGGCTGCGATTGCTACACTTATCATTATAGGTATGCTAGACCATTGATAAAAATTTTTTAAAGTGATATCTAAGTTAAATCCATATGACTGCAGACTGAGGATCAAAAAGGTTATGAAGCTTGTACAGAAACCAACAGCGAATAGTAATTTTCTTTTATCTCCCTCCTTAAAATAGAGATATATAAACCAAAATTCTAAAACCATTACGAAAAGCGCTACTGAAATCCATCCCAATGTCGTCAAACTAGGAGCTATTTCTCTTTCCCTCCAGATATTTTCTCTTCTAATTCCCTAATCTTTTGTTTCAGTTCTCTCATCTTCAACTCTCGGTTCACTGTTACTTTCTTCCATCGTTTAAGTTCATCGAGTTTTTCTCTCAATTTTTCTTCTTTCTTTTTTATTTCAGTAATGTCTCTAAAACTCTCGATAATTCCGATAATTTCACCGTTTTCGTCTAGATATGGCGTAATTTTATCTAGACAGGGGATCTCTTCGCCATTAGGTGTTTTCCTTATATCCTGTCGTTGAAATACCTCTTTATTTTTTAAAACCTGAATCATAGAGCATTTTTCTGTTCCACATATATCTTTGGTTCCAAACATCTCTCGGCAGGACATTCCAGCACCTTCCTTTTTTGAAACTCCAGCCATTTCGGCCATAGTATCGTTCATCTTAATGACTTCAAAATCTTTGTTTACAATGCGGATCCCCTCTCCAGCTGCATTTAGAATTTCCTCTGTTTGTTTTTTCGAAGTTTTAATTTTTTGTTCTACTTTTTTCTTTTCAGTTATATCATTTGTGAAAGCAAGGTAGCGAATATCTGAAAGTTTTACTGCTTCTAAAGTCCACCAATGTTTCGATCCATCTTTATGAATAAATATATATTCATCAGAAATATAACCTTCCTTTTTTAGTCTCTGGAAACCTTCCAGTGCTTTTTCACTACACTCATCAGCTGTAATATCTGAGATATTCATTGATAGAAGTTCATCCTCTGAATAACCTGTTAACTCTGTAGCCGCGTTATTTACTTCAAGATAATTTCCATATCCATCAGTTATGAAGATCCCATCTGGTGCATTATCGATATATGTACGATATTTCTTCTCGCTTCTCTTTAACTTTTTTTCAGCTTTCTTCCGCTTTTCTATGTCACGAGCGACAGCTAAAACCCTTTTTTCACCATCTATCTCAATCAAACGGATTTTCATTTCATGCCAAAGAGTATTACCTTTCTTATCTTTTGACAACCATTCTGTAGTTACCGTTTCTCCTTTCATAATATTTTGAAGATATTTCTCCGCTTCTTTTGATCTGAGAGATATCATAGAATCATCGCTTATATCATCGATAGAAAGTTCCTTCATTTCATCACGAGTATAGCCGAAACGTTTGCA
>JAZKSG010000067.1:0-4890 GCA_036626215.1 Thermoplasmatota archaeon | reverse complement strand
ATGGTTGCTTCAACTGAGGCTCTACCGATGTCCATACCTACTTTTGGTAGAGAGTTAAAGATTTTTTCGTAAACATTGTTTAGATGTATTGTTAAATCAATTTGTATACCTGATTCTATCAAGGCGAGTTGGCTGTTGGATGGTTTAGCTTTAATCTTTATCTCTGTAGGTTTTTTGACTTTGTTGAACATCTGCTCTGTTTCTTTGGTAATACTGATGTCTTTTAGAAGGGTTAGAGTTTCTCCTTTGTCAGTTGTGAGTATTACGTTTGCAACAGGGTTTATTTTAGAGGTGTCATCTGAGTTGAACTGGCTGCTAAGGTAATATTTGTTGTAATATATGTTCCATCCGTTGTTTAGCTGTATATATGACCAATCCCAGCCTTTTACAGCTGTTTTTAGTAAACCATTAGACCAGGAATGTTCGTGATGTCCGGTTCCCTCAACATTATAACTTTTACCATCGATTTTTACTGTTCCAGTTACTTTTAATGAAGGAAAGATGTAATCGGCTATCTTAGCGTCTCCTTTATCAAGTAGGCCGTTGCTATGAAGCCATAATGGATCAGATTGAGATGTAAACTTTAGATCAGCTACAAGATCAGTGTTTTTATCGATATCTTCATCCTCAGCATATACATACCATGTAGGTGCTCTACCTTGTGCCCATGAGTCACCATATTCTATTTCTACACCTGAAGATTTAGCCTCCAGAGTAGAACCACCAAATAGATCAATACCTCTCTTTTTGTTGATTAAACCGCCGTATTCTTCACCGTTTGGTCCATGTAAAGTGAACACCATGACATCTGGTTTAAAAGTTGCAAGAAGATCACCGCGGGCTAAACGCATGAAAGATATAGATATACTCCAACCAGAGAGTTCGCTTTCTTCACCAAAAACTGCACTCCAATACCACCATTCTCTGTTGACAAAAAGTTTATCGTAATGTTTACCTTCATCTGCAGGGGAGACAACTCTTTTATTTGGAAGTGTTATGGATCCTGGTGGTTTTACTTCTTTAAAAGACCAGCTTCCAATAATTTCATCTGTGGGAATATATATGAGGGTGATTTTACCTTGGCAGTCTCTGATGACGTCGTTAGGTTCAACATTGTCGATGAGATGAGATTTTTTACAATCACCTTCTATTCTGATATCTCTCCAATTAACATCTTTTCCAGATATATAACGAACTATCAAAACTTTGTTTTGTTCATCTTTTTTTAAACCTATATCTGGTGTCTTAATCTCTGTTTCATCAGGGAAATAGTCAGCTCTAAATAAGACTACAGCAGCTATGATTATTAATGCTACTACTATTACTGCATCTATTTTCCTGATATTAGATAGCAAACTCCGACACCAACCTGTAAACTATTTTTTTTATAATGTCTATATAATATTTTTAAGATGTTAATTATTAAATCTTTCTTTACAACTCTTATCTAAACGGGTAAAAACCCTCGTTTTTTTATAAAAAGGCAGAAATGACTCAATTAGCTATCTTTTTTGGCTAAAAAAACAAGGATTTTAACAATTTATTTTTTTTTAGGTACTATATGACTTGCACATGCTCTTACATATCTATCTGCGAAAAAAGCACTTAAAACCTTATCTTTTTCTTAGTTTTAAGCAAAAAAAATGGGAAGGGATCGGAAAAAGAATTTAGGTTTAAGATAGTTTTTTTAGAGATTGCCCATCCAATTACCCCCTCTAAAATCACCTCTTCTCCCTTTCCATTTTAAAACATTTTTTTCAGTTTTTTTATTTTTTGACGTTTTTCCACCGAGAGTTTAAATAACATTGTTTTTAGAAATCAACTACTGATAGGATAAAAAATGATGGAGTGGAAATAATATATGGAGGCTGAATTAGAAATGGAAAAGGAAGTAGTCTGCCCTAACTGCGGGACATCAATGAAACAGTCTTTAGATACCGCTACAGATATTTATGTATGTCCTGAATGTGGTTGTTCTATAGAGGGAGATGAAGAAAGCGATTTTGATAACTTTGCTGTCTGCCCTAATTGCAACCAACCGTTAGAGGGAAACGAATGTTCATACTGCGGTTACGACCTCGGTTCAGATTTTGAATAAAAAAAACCGCTGTTTTTTTTCAAAAAAACTCTTTTTTTCTTAATAATTTTTACAATGCTATGTATTCCTGTTCAGATTTATAAAAAATATTACAATTTAATCAGTATCCATCTCACCGTTTTTGCCATAAGCTTTTACTTTAATTTTATGTAAACCCATGGAAAATTTATCTAAAAAGAACAGATAGGGTTCATCGGATTTTTTTCCTGGGAGAGTAGATTCTATATTTTGTCCTCTGAAATAACGTCAACTACTTCTATATGGACAATAATGAAAAAACACGTCTAATATCGATATATACAACAAAAAAGGATTAGTTGATGAAAAAACCTCCGATAAAGCTATATACACATATCTGCAGCCGACACAATAAAAAAGTTGGCAGATAATAAGTTGATTAAAAAACATCTAAATACACCATCTTCTTTAATTCAACGTTAAAAAAGGATAATAAGGTCGATGGATAAAAAACTCGTAGCTCCTTGTGGCATGAACTGTAGTATATGCATTGCCTACTTTGGCTACACTATGAAAGGCATAAAAAGAAAAACAATATGCCAAGGTTGTATTCCAAGTGGGAAGAGTTGTACACATCTAAAGAAACACTGTGAAAAGTTAACTAAAAATGAAGTTGAATATTGCTATGAATGTAGCGATTTCCCCTGTACGCAGTTAAAAAGACTTGACAGAAGATATCGTGAACAGTTTAATATGAGCATGGTTGAAAACCTTGAATACATTCGAGATAAAGGCATAGATAGTTTTTTGGAACAACAGGAAAATAAGTATAAATGTCCAGAATGCAACGGAGTTATATGTGTACATAACAACATCTGTTATAATTGTGAAACAGATGAATAAATAATTTCAGATATAACTTCTAAAAATATATTTAATGTATACTTAATATAAGAATGGCATATGTGGGATTATAAAAAGAAGATGCTTTTCAAATTTTCATCTTATGGATTCCTAAAAAACCTCAGGTTTTTTGAACCATTTCTTTATCTGTTTTTTCTAGCAAATGGTCTCAGTTTTTTTCAGATAGGTATATTGATATCTATACGGGAAGTATCTACTTTTTTGTTGGAGATACCTACAGGGGTAATAGCTGATCTTACTGGTAGACGGAGAGCGATGGCTTCTGCTTTTGCATCCTATATTTTTTCATTTATAATTTTTTACAGTTTCAAAGATTTCTATGTTTTCGTTCCAGCTATGCTGCTTTTCGCTTTGGGGGAAACTTTTCGTTCTGGTACCCACAAGTCTATGATAATGGAATATTTGGATGAGGAGGATTTGGAGGATAAAAAAGTTGAGTATTATGGAAAAACTCGTTCTGCTTCTCGTCTTGGGTCAGCGTTATCGGCGGTTTTAGCAGGGGTGATAGTATACTTCTGGCAGAGTTATAACATAGTCTTTTTGTTTACTTTGATTCCCTATACTTTTGGTTTTATTCTGATGTTTACTTATCCTAGAAGATTAGATGGTAAATATTTGAAGAGGAGTAGTTGGAAGGAGATTACAACTCATGTATCTAACAGTTTCAAACAGTTGAAAAGACATTCAGGTCTTGGGAGAATGATTTTAAATGCCTCTATTTATGATTCTTTTTTCAAAATTTCAAAAGATTATCTATCGCCGATAGTGGAAACTTTCGCTATAGGTCTACCATTTCTTTTGTTTGTAGGTAACATAAGTCAGAGGACGGCGATCTTGGTAGGAATTGTTTATTTCTTTGTATATCTGAATAGTTTTGTTTCATCTAGGGAATCTGTTTCTCTTATGGAAAAAATTGGTGATATGAAAACAGCTTTGAATGTTCTATATTTTATTCTGGCTGCAGCGTTTTTATTTGTTGCTTTGTTTCTCGAAGTGGGAATTGTGCTGCTTTCTATTGTTTCTTTCTTTTTCTTTTTCACGCTTTATAATCTAAGGAAGCCTATGGTGGTTGGGTATTTAGGTGATAGAATAGAACCGGAAACTCGTGCTACTCTTTTAAGTGGACATAATCAGATGCGGTCTGTAGTGGGTATAGTTATAGCACCTGTTCTGGGGTATTTTGCAGATTCTTTTGGTTTGACATATACTTTTGCGTTTGCAGGAGTGATATTGATGATAACTGGTATACTCTTGTTTATCAAAGATGGAGATTAAAAATAGATATATGAAATATTGGTAGATTGTTTTGAAAATATGTTATTATAATTTTTCACAGGGGTTTAAAATTATGTTGTTTCCTGATATGGTGATGTTTCTGTGGAAGCCTCCTTCTTTACATGCATCTGTCTGTACATATAGTGTAGGGTGTCGAGTGCAGTTTAATGGTAGAATGTTGTTTGGATAGAAATTTTTGTTTTTATCGAAGACACGTGCTGTATGTGTATGTCCTGTTAATACGAGATCAATATTGTATCCTTCACATAGACGTATAAAGGTTTCTCGGTTTCTAGCGATTACGTCGTGTTCATCCCAGTTGACTGCAGGGTGATGCATTAGTATGATTTTATGTTTTGAGGTACAGTTGTTTAGTTTGGATTCTAGCCATTCGATGTCCGAACCAATAGGTCAAACCTGATCCTTGGAAGTTTAACCATAATTGCTTTCCTAGGATTTCTGGGGGCAACCGTATTTCAATCCCACAATGGTCTTATTTTAACAACATTGTGATTGTGGTATGGAAAATGCAGATCCCAATTTCAATCCCACAATGGTCTTATTTTAACATTTTTTAGATGTTTGTTAAAACGCTAATTAGATTAATTTCAATCCCACAATGGTCTTATTTTAAC
>JAZKSG010000066.1:0-5166 GCA_036626215.1 Thermoplasmatota archaeon | reverse complement strand
AAAAATGAGATAAAAGATTTTTGTGAAGAAACAGATAGAGAGAGTTTTGAAGATAGTCCAGATTGGTTCAAAAAATGGATGGAAGATAAAAATATTTCTCTAGATAAAAATTTTCTTGTTGATGCACCATATCTTGCTGTGGTATGTGGTGAACAAGATAAACCATATTGGTTAGAGTCGACTTGGCTTGCAATAGGTTTTATAGTGCTTGCCGCTGAATACGAGGGTTTATCTACGCTTACCTATACTCCTTCTAGTTTTGAAGGAGTCAAAAAAATTTTGGAGATACCAGAAAAAATTCAACCTGTAGTCATTTTACCTTTGGGTTTCTCTAAAGATTGAAGAATAGATAAAAAGTTTGTTCATTTTTTAGATTTTGTTTTTTGAGAAACTTTATATAGAGATAAAATATTTTTTATATACTCTTAGGAAGAGGGGATGCAGACAGAATAAATATGTTGGATTATAACTCTGTTAGAAAAATAAGGAAAATCTTTGTTTTCTTTACAGTGTTCTATATTATTTTACATCTTTTTTGTTTTTCTTCTGTTTTGGCTTTAAATTATAAACCTGCGAAACCTGAAGGGCCAACGGTTGGTGTGGTGGATGTTGAATACAGTTATAAAATAGTTACTCAAGATACAGATAGTCAATGGAAGTTTGGTTGGGGTGACGGTAGTGAGAGTGGTTGGTTGTCTTTATCTGATTCATCAGAGATGGTTATAGGGGCTCATAGTTGGTCTGAACCAGGTTTTTATGATGTAAAAGTTAAGTATAGAAGTAAGTTTGGTGAGGAAACAAAATGGTCTAACTCTTTGAAGGTCAATGTTTTGGATAGTTCTGGGGAGGCCGCTAGTGAATTTTTGAATGATTCTGATGGTGACGGTTGGGATGATATCGTAGAGAAGTTTTGTGGTACAAATGTGAGTGATTCAGATAGTTATCCTTTGGATACAGATGGTGATGGTGTTCCAGATGACTCAACATATAAAAATTTCACAGCAGATCTAGATGATGATAATGATGGGCTGAGTGATAAAATAGAGATAGAGCTTGGGTCAGATCCGAAAAATAGTGGAGACGTTAAATCAATAAAAAACAAATACGATACTCATTTTCTTGTAGATACAGATAACGATGGTGTATATGATATTTTTTACATAACTCTGTTAGGTGATACTTCTACAGCTGTTGATATTGATGGTGACGGTCAGAAGGATTATGTATATGATTTAGAAGAAGATAAGTTGGTGAAATATCAATCTGGGGGAGATAGTGAGTTCGCTATGTTGTTTCAGGATTTTCCGTTATGGTTCGCAGTTGCCACTGTTGTCATTGTTACACTCCTTGTGATTTTTTTTCTTTTTAAGATAGGGGTTCTTTATTTTTATGAGGAAGAACCAAAAGAATAAAGTTTTTTTTGATTTGGGACCAAACTTGTTTTATATTTCTTTTCTTTTTTCAGTCGTAAGTGTAGTATTACATGATTAGTGTTGGAATTGAGGGTACAGCTCATACTATAGGTTGTGGAGTTGTAAAAAATCATGACGGCCGTTGCAAGGTTTTGTCTAACGAGTTTAAAGTCTTTAAACCAGAGGAGGGTGGTATTCATCCGAGGGAGGCCGCTAATTTTCATGGGGGGATAGTTCATAAATTAATTAAAGATGCTGTTGACCAGGCGGGAGTTGGTTTTTCAGATATAGATTTGGTTTGTTTTTCAAAAGGACCTGGTCTTGGTCCATGTTTACGGACTGCGGCTACTGCTGCAAGGGCTCTTGCTCTTTCTTTGGAGAAACCTATAATGGGTGTGAATCATTGTGTTGCTCATCTAGAAATTGGTCGAGGGGTTATCCAAGACTGTAAAGACCCTGTTTTGTTGTATACTTCAGGTGCTAACACCCAGGTGATAGGGTATGCAGAAGGACGTTACCGGGTGTTTGGTGAGACGTTGGATATCGGTATAGGGAATTGTTTAGATAAGTTTGGTAGAACTACGGGTTTAGGTTTTCCTGCAGGTCCAAAAGTTGAAAAACTCGCTGAAGGAGGAAGTAATTATCTGCCGTTGCCTTACTCGATTAAAGGTATGGATATTGCTTTCTCTGGTCTTTTAACCGCTGCAGAACAATATTTTGAAAAAAATCAGGTTTTAGAAGATATATGTTATTCTATCCAAGAAACAACTTTTGCTGCTTTAACGGAGGTTACTGAGAGAGCTATGGCGCATATAGATAAAGATGAGGTGTTGCTTGGAGGCGGGGTGGCGAGTAATAAACGACTTAGAGATATGGTTAAATATATGGCTGAGGGGAGAGACGCCTGTTTTTTTGTACCGGATCGTTCTCTATGTGTTGATAATGGAGCTATGATTGCATGGCTTGGTTGTTTGATGTATAACAGTGGTGTCAGGATGAAGATAAGTGAAAGTTTTATTGATCAACGTTTCAGGACAGATATGGTGGATGTTACATGGAGATGAAAAAAAACAGGATACTCTACCAGGGTGCCGAAGCGAAAATAGTTCTTGATGAATATTTAGATAAAAGAGTGGTGAAGAAAAAAAGGATTCCAAAAAAATATAGGATTAAAGAGATAGATGATATGTTGATTAAGTCGAGGACAAAAGAAGAGGCTAAATTGATGTCTGAGGCGAGAAAACATGGTGTATCTGTACCTATCATCTACGATGTAGACTTAATAGATGGTGTTTTAACTATGGAGTTTATAGATGGTGAAAAAGTAAAAGATATCTTGGAGGATATAGGGGATGAGAGACGTGTTTCTTTGTGTAAAAAAATAGGTAAAAGTATAGCGTGCCTTCATGATAATGATATCATACATGGCGATATTACTACTTCAAATATGATTCTGAGAAATAACCGTGTTTATTTTATTGATTTTGGTTTAGGGTGTAAGGCTAGTGAGGTAGAGGCTAAAGGTGTTGATTTACATGTTCTTATGGAGGCTTTTGAATCCACTCATTCACAATATGAAGATTGTTTTAAACATGTATTTGAGAGCTACCGGGAAGAGTTAAATAAAACAGATGGAGAGCTGGTAGTTAAAAAAATTGAGGATATTGTTAGAAGAGGGCGTTATAGATGAAAAAAATTTATTTTATCACTGGCAACAAAGGGAAAGTTAGGGAGGCACAAAAAAAACTTGAAAAACTGGGTTTAGAAGTCATTCAAAAAGATTTAGGTTATCCTGAAATACAGGCTGAAAAGTTGGAGGAGGTAGCTGATTTTGGTGTTGAACACATAAGTAAAACGTTTGATGAACCATTTATTTTGGAGGATGCAGGTCTGTTTGTAAACAGTTTAAAAGGTTTCCCTGGTGTCTACTCAGCTTTTGTTTTCTATACTCTTGGCTGTGAAGGTATTTTGAAGTTGTTAGAGTCAGAGGAAGATAGAGATGCTGTTTTTCGTTCCGTCTATGCTTTTAAAAAACCGGGAGGAGAAACACGTCTATTTGTCGGTGAATGTCTTGGTTGTATCTCTCGAAGAATGAGAGGAGATGAAGGTTTTGGTTATGATCCTATTTTTGTTCCAGATGGATCAGATAAAACTTTTGGGGAGATGAAAACCGGGGAGAAGAATTCTTTTTCTCATCGAGGTAAATCTCTGGATAAATTAATTGATTTTTTAGGAAGAGAATTGTAAAGGAAAGTTTTAAAAATATAATATTATATTAAAACAACTATTGAGAGAAGAGTTATGGTTGAGTTTAATATATATGAAACAAAAAATTTGGAAGATTCTATAACGCCGAGAGGTAGAGATTATAGATATATAATTAAAATTTTATTCATTGGATCCATCTTTTTGTCTGTCGTCACCGCGTTTATGATTTTAGGGGATGTCGTTTTTGGTCCTAATTGGTTGTTTTTCCCTATTGAAATATGGCTTTATTTTCTAGTTTCGCTGTTAGTTTTATTTGCTGTTTTAGAGTTGGTTTTTTTTCAGAGATATAAATCGTCTATATCAACGGTTAGAGATGATAGAAGAGAGAAACCTCGTTATATAGATGGTAGGAGGGTATATGTATATACTTTTCCAAAGGGTGCTAAAGGTGGTGTTTTTAGTAAAACTTTTATCCCTATAGATGAAAATTCTGTGTTGCTTTTGAGATGTCGGATGGTTCATCCTGATAAAATATCGGAGTTGACGCCATAGATTTATAAATCATCAGTTATATTAGTGGATATTATGGGGGAGTCTGGAACCTATGGGTTAATTTGCATCCCGTCCCATTTATCAAAGTTTTTTTTCCAGGCTTCCTCACTTTATAGTTATTTTTTACATGTCCTTGGGTTGTAATCCGTTATATTTATCTATTTAAAAGTTGTTTCAACTTTTTTATGGAGGGAAAACTGGGATGAAGAAAAGTATATTTGTTTTGGCTGTTGTGTTGTTTATCTCTGTTACGGTTTTATGTGGGTGTTATGAGCCGGAAGAAGAATCAGAGGAGGATAAATTTGTTGGTAAATGGGTGATGGAGGACTCTTTTAGGGCGTATGAGTTTTTGGAGAATGGTACATGTTATATCAATGATTATCGGAAGGTGGGGACCTATGAAGTTAATAAGACAGAGAGAAGACTTGTTATTCATCAGAAGAATCCTTCTGTGACTTATACTTATACATATAGTTTTAACTATGCGTATGATAGGTTGACTCTTACAAATGAGGAAAAAGGGGTTTCGCGTATTTTTAAGAAACAGTAGAAAACCATTTTTTTTATTTACAGGTTTTTTTTGTGTTGTTTTAGAGATTTTTTTTAATTTAACTGGAAAGATTTATAATCATATAGTTTATGTTTATTTTTGAAGTAAGAAAAAATCTTAGGAGGTAAATGAGAGGATGGAAGATATTTCATTAGAGAAAAATATGATGGATAGAGTAAAAACTGGTATTGATGGGTTAGATGATCTTGTTGATGGTGGATTTCCAAAAGGGAGTTTTGCTGTGGTAACTGGTGGACCTGGTACAGGTAAAACGATTTTTGGTTTACAGTTTTTGGCTAACGGAGCTGAGAAATATGATGAAAACGGGTTGTTTATAAGTGTTGAGCAGAGTACGGAGGATGTTGTTTCGCAGGCGAAACAGTTCGGTTGGGATTTTGATCGTTTGGAGAATGCTGGGAAGGTAAAAATTGTTTCTTTGATTGG
>JAZKSG010000065.1:0-5258 GCA_036626215.1 Thermoplasmatota archaeon | reverse complement strand
CCCCCCCCCCCCCCCCCCCCCCCCCCCCCCCCCCCCCCCCCCCCCCCCCCCCCAAAAATTTAATTAAAACAACTATGTATACTATCAAATAATGGTTAAAAAAGTAATTAAAAAGGATAAACGAAAAGAAGATTTTATACCTGAAAAAATCGTGGTAAGCACTCTGAAAGCTGGTGCCAAACCAGATTCAGCCCGTAAAATAGCAGTCTATATAGAAGGAGAAACAGGGGAAGAAATAGATACTGAGGAGATAAAAAAAATTATATTTGAAAAGTTAGGAGAAAAACATCCAGATATCAAAAAAAACTGGGTGGAATACGAAAAAAAACATAAAAAAGAGGATTAATTTTCTCCTTCTCTTTTATGAATGGTATTCAGCGTTGATCCTAACGTACTCGTATGAAAAGTCACATCCCCAGGCTGTGGCTTCGTATCCCCCTTGGTTAAGATCTAAAAGGACTTTAAGCTGAGAAGATTTCAGCATAAGTTTCAATCTTTTTTGATTAAAATCTACAGCGTTTCCTTTTTCTGCCACTTGCATAGATTTCCTGTTAGATCCAAGATAGATGTCTATCTTATTTTGATCTACATCCACTCCAGATCTACCGGCTGCAGCAATTATTCTGCCCCAGTTGGGATCTCGGCCGAATAATGCAGTTCTAACCAGATTAGAATTTGAGATTGTCCTTGCAACCTGCATAGCTTCCTCTTCAGATCTCCCTCCTACAACTTTGTATTCAATGAATTTGGTTGCTCCTTCACCATCAGAAACGATGGTTTTTGCAAGATATCTACATATTTCTTCAAGTTTATCTTTGAATTTTTTGTAGTCCTCATTTTTCTCTGTTATCCTTTTGTTTTCTGCCAATCCGTTCGATAATACAGACACCATATCATTTGTTGAGGTATCTCCATCGACACTAATCATATTAAACGTTTTTTTAACGGATTCTGATAAAGCCTCCTGTAGAAGAGATGGTTCGATATCAACATCAGAGACTATAAAACAAAGCATAGTACCCATGTTTGGGTGTATCATACCTGATCCCTTGGCGATACCTCCCATATGTACTTCTTTTCTACCTATTTCAAAAGAAAGATATCCTTCTTTCTGAAAAGTATCAGTGGTCATGATAGCATTGGCTGCCATATCTCCAGCTATCTTCCTATTTGATAATACGTTCACATTTTTCTTTATTCCTTCAATAACCTTGTCGGTTGGAAATGGTTCTCCGATTATGCCTGTAGAAGCAATAATTACATCGTTTATAGGGATACCAAGCTTGTCCGATAGAGTCTCCGCAGCTTTTCTTGCTCCTTCCATCCCTTCTGGACCATTACAGGCATTGGCGTTCCCTGAGGTAACTATTATAGCCTGTGCTTTACCATCTTTAAGATGCTTCCTTGTAAGTTTGATAGGATGAGCCTGAACTCTGTTTTTTGTATATACTGCAGCAGCGCTAGCGGGGACATCAGAAACAATAAGTGCTAAGTCTCTTCTTTTGGATTTAATGCCTATATGGCAACCTCTAACTTTGAAACCTTTTACATCAGTAATATTTTTCTGCATAACTTAATCACACATCCTAAAAATATTTAAACTTTTTATCATAAATCTATGGCGACAGAGGAATATGTAAAACCCCTTGTTTTTCATCAAAACCCATCATTATATTCATATTTTGTACAGCCTGACCAGCAGCTCCTTTTACAAGGTTATCAATAGCAGATATTAGAATAACCTGCTTGGTTCTTTCTATCATTTTTGGATATACATCACAGTAGTTGGATCCTCTAACTGCTTGAACGTTAGGGGATTTATCTCTAACTCTGACAAAAGGCTCTTTCTTATAGGTTTCCTTATAAACCTCCATAAGTTTTTCATCAGAAACCTTGTCAGCTGCTTTGCAATAAACCGTAGTTAAAATTCCTCTATTCAAAGGTATAAGATGAGGGGTGAATAAAAGTTGGATTTCCTCACCAGATTTATTGGATAAAACTTCTTCCATCTCAGGAGTATGGCGATGAACACCTGCTTTATATGCCCTGAAATCTTCGTTAGCTCGGGGGAAATGCGTAGTTTTATTGGGTTTTGCTCCTGCGCCAGTGACACCGGATTTGGAATCAACAGAAATACCTGATAGTTCAACCAAACCATTCTGGATAGCAGGATTCAAAGCCAGAATAGATGAAGTAGGATAACAGCCAGGGTTAGCTACCAACTGAGCATCAACAATATCTTCTCTGAAAACCTCTGGAAGACCATAAACTGCCTTTTTGATAGCCTCCGAATAAACATGTTTTTTACCATACCATTGTTCATAGGTGTCTTTATCTCCAAGTCGACAATCTCCAGAGAGATCCACTATTTTTGGTCCATCTAAACCAATTTCTTTTATAAACTCCATAGAGACTCCATGTGGAAGAGCCAAAAAAACCAAATCAAGATCTAAAACATCATCCAAAGAATGTTCTGAAAGCTCCATGTCACATATTCCTTCAAAATATGGATGAATATCAGAAATCTTTTTTCCAGCGTAACTCCTGGAAGTAATCAATCTAAGATTAACCTCATCATGATGTACAAGTATTCTAGTAAGCTCGGAACCTGTATATCCTGTGGCTCCAACAATTCCAACATCATTCGTCATTAGAAAACACCTCTTCAATGGATTCCATTAATACGTCAACAGCAGTATCTAAATCCTCCCGAGATATATTTAACGGAGGAACAAAACGAATCACGTTTTTAGCAGTACAGTTAGACAGGACTCCACGTCGCATCATAGCAGGTACAACGTCTTTCCCTTCTTGATCAAGGACTATACCCACCATGAGGCCTTTCCCTCGAACTTCGTTTATATGCTCATTCTCTTTTGCTCTCTCCTTTAAAGCATCCATAAGATAGCTACCTGTCTCTCTAGCTTTTTCAGCAAGATTTTCGTCTATCAATGTAGAAACAGAAGCATAGGCCGATGCTGTTGCCAGAGGGTTCCCACCAAACGTAGTTCCATGATCGCCGCTTTCAAATGTAGAAGCGACTTTTTCCTTAGCAAGAAGAGCACCTATCGGGAAACCTCCACCAAGAGATTTAGCGATAGTAATTATATCTGGCACAACATCAAAATCCTGGTAAGCAAATAGATATCCAGTTCTTCCCATTCCACACTGTATTTCATCGAATATAAGCAACAAATCGTGTTTATCACAAAGTTCTCTCAAACCTTTAAGATATTCTTTTTCCGCGGGAACTATACCGCCTTCACCTTGAACAGGTTCAACCATTATAGCACAAATAGAGTCATCGATAGCTTCTTCAACAGCTTCTAAATCATTAAAATCCACAGTTTTATAGCCACTGGGTAGAGGGCCAAAACCTTTACGATATTTTTTTTGACCGGTAGCGGAAACACAAGCCAAACTTCTACCATGGAAAGAACCCTCCATAGTAATTATTCCACCACCTTTACCGTTCTTATTACCCCATTTCCTAGCTAATTTCATAGCGGATTCCACAGCCTCAGTACCACTATTAACAAACAAAGCTCTGTCCATATCACAGTTATCAAGCAAAATTTTTTCAAGTTTCACTTGCGGCTCAATATAATAAATATTTGTACAATGCATCAGCTTTTCAACCTGTTCCTTAACGGCATTGACCACATTTGGATGACAATGACCCAAACTGTTAACTGCGATACCAGCTAAAACATCAATATATTCATTTCCATCTGAATCCCAAACTCGGGAACCTTTTCCTTTTTCTAAAAGAATAGGCATCCTGCCATATATCTGAAAATGATATTTCGAATCTAACTCTTTAGCTTCCTTCAAATCCATAATAATATCAATTTCCTCCATCTGAATATAATACTGTACCAGAGTTATAACTCTCTTCAAAGCTTTGAATTAGAGAATGACGTCTGGTACCATCAATAACTTTAGCGGTTTTTACACCCTCTCTAATTGCTTTTATAGCTGATTCCACCTTAGGAATCATACCGCCTTTTATAACATCTCCAATCAAAGATTCAGCCTTATCTACATAAAGTCTTCCAATACGACTACCAGGGTCATCGTTTTTTTCATGTATTCCATCTACATTGGTAAGATAAATCAAAGAATCTGCTTTTAGAGACGAAGCGATTTCACCAGCGAGAATATCTGCATTGACATTAAAATCACCCCCATCTTTCCCAGCGCATATAGGCGATATAACTGGTATAAACTCTTCATCTAAAAGAGTCTCCAAAAGAGTATTATCGATACTATATACCTCACCGACTTTACCAAGATCCACCTTTTTTTCTTCTCCGTTGACATTCATCTCTTTTTTCCATTTCTTTGATTTCACAAGTTTTCCATCTTTACCTGAAATTCCAACGGCCTTACCATTGTTTTCATTGATAAGTCGTACAAGATCCTTGTTTACTTTACCGGAAAGAACCATCTCCGCGATCTCCAGAGTTTCTTCATCAGTTTTCCTTTGACCATGTACAAACTCTGGCTTTATATTTTCTTTATCCATCTGCTTACTCACTGCTGGCCCGCCACCATGTACAACTACAGGATATAAACCAATTTTTTTAAGCTGAACGATGTCTTTTGCCACAGAGGATTTTAAATTATCATCTAACATGGCGTTCCCGCCATATTTTATAACAATTATTTTTGTATTAAATTCGATTTTATCTAAAATATTATTTATTCTGTTATCCATAGTTTTTTCACTATCCAAAAAAAGTTCATTGTAGTTCTGTTAAAAAGCGTGTGTTAAGTTTATTTAACACTTTTTTATCGTTTCTCCGTCTCAACTTTTATATATGGTTCTAGTGTCTCTTTAAGAAAGGTCGTAGTAATAGATATTATATAAGTTTTTCGCCTACTTATGTTGTTTTTTTATGTTTATCGCTTCTGAAACACTGTTTCACATGTTTTGATGTTCTTGATCAACATACAACGGATTCAAAGTTAGGTTTATGTGTGATTTTTTATCTAACAGAATTTTTTTTTGGCTTTTGTACTGCGTTTTCTTTAAATATATTTTGGAAAGCTGTATGATTAGATAGAGGGACATTGTTACACCTGATCACAGATTCCTTCAATTTTGGATTTGTTATTTCTTTAAAACATATTTTTTAATATCTGATTTTTTTATGAATGTATTTGCGTCCTTAGATGATAATACACATTATCGGAATATACACCAGCCTGCTGACCAAGCGGAATCACACAAGCAAACTCAACATAATGACTCA
>JAZKSG010000064.1:0-5319 GCA_036626215.1 Thermoplasmatota archaeon | reverse complement strand
GGAGGGAAAAACAAGGGATGAAAAGGAAGATTCTCCAAGAAGCAATGGAATGGTATAACTCGAAACAAAGCTCTGATACTGAGGTGGACTTAGAAGAGTTCATAGACGTAATAATAGATAAAACCGCTGATTCTGTACTTGACAAAGTAAAAGATGAGTTGATAAATGAATTTGAAAACGGTAATCTTCAACATCCTTTCATAATTTCTAGCAATTATTATCTGGATCTTAAATTAAAAGACATAAAAAATCATTGCACTAAATTCCCTAATGAATCTTTAGAAAAAGAAAAAAAATAAAGAGAAGTTGGAACAAAATTTTTATTCGTTCCTAAGTTTTCGTCTCAAAATTTTTCCGGATATAGTCTTCGGTAGCTCTTCTTTATAATCTATTATACGTGGATACTTATATGGAGCGGTGACGTTTTTTACGTGTTCCTGCAGCTCCTCGGTGAGGTCGTCAGAGGGTTCATATCCTTTAGATAGTACAACGAAGGCTTTGACTACGGTGCCACGTACTCCTTTTGGATCTGGTACGCCTACTACAGCTGCCTCAGCAACAGCATCATGTTCAACCAAAGCTGATTCAACTTCAAACGGGCCGATACGATATCCGGATGATTTAATGACATCGTCATCTCTACCTACAAACCAGAGGTATCCATCTGGATCTCTATATGCTTGGTCGCCAGTAAAATAGTAGTCATTTTTGAAGCTTTCATCCATTTTATCTTCATCTTTCCAGTATTCTTTGAACAAACCTGGAGGACGAACATCTCCTATATACAGAGCTATGTTACCTACTTTGTTGTCATCTAACACGTTACAGTCATCATCAACAATTCGGACATCATGACCTGGTGTAGGTTTACCCATAGAGCCTGCTTTGATAGACATACATGGATAATTAGAGACTAAACATACAGTTTCTGTTTGACCATACATATCATATATTTTTAGACCAAATGCTTCTTTCCATTTTTTTATCACTTCTGGGTTAAGTGGTTCACCAGCGCTCATGGAATGACGGAGTTTTAAATTATATTTGGAGAGATCTTCTTGTATAAGCATACGGTAAACGGTGGGTGGAGCACAATAGGTGGTTACTCCATATTTTTCCATCATACGAAGCATAAAATCGGCGTCAAAACGACCAGGTGTTTCAGCTTGAAGGATGGTAGCGCCGACTATCATCTGACCGAAGAGTTTACCCCAGGCGGCTTTAGCCCAACCTGTCTCAGATACCGTTAGATGTACATCATTTTCTGTTAAATCCTGCGCAAAACGAGCAGTTACTTCATGACCCAAAGGATATTTATGGGTATGCAACACCATCTTGGGGTGTCCTGTCGTACCAGATGTGAAATAAATCAACAATGGATCATCTGAAGAAGTCTTTTCGATTTCATCTTGATTTAATTCATCAGAGGCTTTCTCCATTTCTTCCTCGAAACTTAGCCAGCCTTCTTTTTTATCTCGGACACACATAAAATGTTCTAACGTAGGGCAATCATCTTTCACTTTTTCTACAAGATCCGTGTGCTCCAGGTCGGTTATAACCATGTTTGCCTCAGCGCGAGTTATCCGATACTTAATGTTTTTTTCACGTAGGAGCACTGTACCCGGCATAGGTATAACCCCTAGCTTCATCATACCTATCATCGCTTCATACCATTCTGGTATACTCTGAAGGATGATGAGTACTCTGTCGTCTTTTTCAACACCTATATTTCGCAATGCGTTGGCAAACTTGTTGGATTTTTTCTTCAAATCTTCAAACGTATGTTTGGTGTCTCCTTCTCCATCTTTATGGATTGATATCAACGCTAACTTCTCGGGTTCTTTCTCAGCCCATTTATCTACAACGTCAAAACCAAAATTATATTTTTCAGGGATATTCCATTCCCAGTTGTTATACATTTCTTCATAGCTATCTTTGCATACTTTTTCAGTTTCCATTTTTCTTTTTTGCCTCCCGTAAAAAAACTACTTTTTTCCGGCGATTTTTTAAAATTATCTGGAAAAATGTGAATAATTAACCACGTAAAAATGTTTAGGTTAACGAAAGAAGGCGGCATAAGAGGGAGTTAAAAGAGATTCTGCAACAATATCTGTTAAAAAAATATGTATAAAACAATTGATTTGAAACAAAAAAAAGATAGAGAAATATCAATCTTTCAGTAGTTTTTTTTTATGCTATTAATTATCTGAACCCTATATTTTTCCAGCAGTCCATAAAACATTCCTAACATATACATCATGTAAACGACTGTTATCCCATGTTAACTGAGAATGGATACAAGAAAGAACTACTCTACCTTCACCGTAAGTCGTCGCAACAATAGCTTTCTTATTTTTTATCCTATCACCATATGGTTTATCTGCAGTTTTAATTGTAGCGATAGTATGGACTTCAGACATGAAAAGTTTATTTTTTAAAGGCCCCTCTATCATAGGAGCATTACCCAGCATAGTAACCATATCTTCACCTATATATGGCTCCTGGATAGAAACGGAGGTATCCTCAAAATGTATAGTCGCTCTAGATTGAGGGAGTTCAACAAGAAAAAACAAAACACTTAATTTGTTAAAAAACAAAGGATTTTTTATCAAATCTCTAAATGCAGAAGCATCTGTATACACATTAGCTAATTTAAGCATAGGAGATAATTCATATCCTAAAAGCCTATCTAACAGAGGCCGGTATTGCCATTTTAGATGTTTTGTTCCAAGTGATCCAAAAGTTGAATCTCCACATATACCATAGAAACCTCCTCCAGATTTAACAAAACGTTTAAGCTGCCATCTATACAAAAAAGGAGTCTGCCAACCTCCCATTCCGCCGGGAGCTATAACTATATCTATGTCTCTAAGTTGTAAAAGACCCGCCTGGACATCTCCAAAAATGTAGTTATCCCAGAATTCGTAAATTCTGAATCTTACGTTATAATCATTCTGAGCTTTTTTTAAACATATCCTATGCATCAGAGTCGAAAGTTTAGCCGTAAATAAAACATCTAAAGGATCCCAATATTGTCTTATAATAGCAACTTTCACAACGGGTCTGCTATCTAAAGAATTGTCATTCTTTTTGGTTTCAGAAATCTCTGAAGAACCTACATTAAAAACTGGAATTAAAAACAGAAGAGATAAAAGTAAAACCATAATTTTTTTATTCATTCTAAACCCCCTTCAACAAGTTGTATATAACAAATTGTAATATTAATCTTATCTATAAAAGTCAAATATAAATCCTACCAATACAGGGTATGTAGTTTCTGCTGTTTATTTGAGAAAAAAATTAAGTAATTATGTTAAAAATAAAACCTAAAAATAGTATCTGTGGAATCGAAACGAGTGGTAACCACAAAGCAGCTTTTTTACCAATGTTATGCCAAATCAAACCGATTTCGGTATAATCAGAGGCTACTCCAGCCATCAAAAAAGTAAAACTGTTTCCGAAAGCTCCTGTTTTGTTAAATATTTCAAAGGCAAGTGGTGCACTACCCTCCGAACATACCTCTATAATAGTGGCAAATAAAAGAGTTACAGCCAAACCTAACAACGTTGGCCCCATATATTCCTGGAAGAGATCTGTCGGAATGTATGCTCTGGCAAAAGAAGCCATCAGCATCCCTATTATAAGCCACCACATCACCATTTTGGTAAGAGACCAAGAACCTCTTAGAACACCAGCTAATGCTTTGTAATTGTTTTTAAAATTGAACTCATAGTTTTTCCATCTTTTTTTAATGTCATCTTTAATCGAAAAATCTTGTAGAACTGGTGTATCTTCACCCATTTTACAGCTTCTACATTCCACCCATCCTTTTCGTTCAAGAGCTTGAAATATTAAACCAGTGGTCGTCGCAATTATCAACGCTGAAAGTATTATGTAAAATGCTTTTAAACCAAAAAAACCGACCAAAAGAAAAGTTATTGGGAGATTAGCCCAAGGTGAAGCCATCAAAAATGCTATGACCGAGGAAGTACTTGCACCTTTTTTATAAAGCTCCATAGCTACTGCTAATATTCCATGTGAGCAGGCGCTCATGAGGAAACCAAAAAGTATAGAGTAAAAAATCGTTCTTTTTTTATGGCGGGACAAATATTTTTTGATGTATTCTCGTGGAATAAAATAGTCGATAACTCCTCCAAGTAGGAAACCCAATAGTATTGCCCACCAGATGAGGTTGAGATAATCTATAAATGCGTTGAAAAACGGATTAAGTTGATCTATTGTATAGGACAAAATTAGTATTATAATTGAGAAAAATGTTATTATCGTGAGTTTTTCTCTATACCATGGTCTTCCTTTATTTACCTGACAACTAGGGCAATATTCATCTTTTTCAGAGATGTCGTGTTTTTCTTCATACTTTCTGATACAGTTTTCACTACAGAAATAGTGGCCATGAGCTTTTATTGTGCCTTTCATCCCACAAATCGGGTCTGTCTTATCTTCTTCTTTTCTCATAGTTGATTTTATTTATTTCAAAATTTTTCCAGTTTCCATATACCAGAGATATAGATCAAGTTCAGCTAAAGTAACATCTGCTCTATCAGCAATTTTTTTTAGAATTTCCTCTATTTCTAGATATCTTTTTTTGGTAATAGTTTTTGGTTTTTTTATTAAGTTATAACGGAAAAGGAGGTCTACTATATGAAAATCGATTATTGCTATGTTTTGGAAGCCGATGTTACGTAAAAAATGGCTGCTTTCTTTGTAACCAATTCCTTTTATGTTGTTTACCAGCCATTCCCTTATTTTTTCTTCTTTTTCATTTTCAACTATGTTGTATAATTCATTTTTTTGTTTTTTTGATTCACATATGTATTGAGCTCTCTTGTTTGGAAATCTATGACCACATTTTTTAAGTTTTGTTGCTAATTTTTTTTCTGAATCCTGTAGAAAGCTTTCCCCTATTTTATTTTGTATTTGGATTGTTTTTTCTGCATTGAAATTAGCTGTCAATATGCAAAAACATAGTTCTTCAAAAATTTGGTTCTTTGATTTTTGGGATATACTCTGAAATTCTTTGATTCTTTGATCAATTTTGTTCTTTATATCGGTTTTTTTTAATTTTTCAATTTTTGATACTAAATTATCCATAGTTTTCCTCAAAATCTCTATTTTGTGATGTGCAGTGTACTATTTTTTGTTTTTTATTAAAGGAGAAGAGGGGAGGGAAGTAAGAGGAGGGC
Organism: Thermoplasmatota archaeon; assembly: GCA_036626215.1. Classification (GTDB taxonomy): domain Archaea; phylum Thermoplasmatota; class E2; order DHVEG-1; family DHVEG-1; genus JAZKSG01. The sequence continues at coordinate 115 of JAZKSG010000064.1, read as the reverse complement.
AGAATTTCCAAAAAAAGTTTGGTGAGGAGGAAAAGATGGGATGTGGAAACAGGATGAGATTATCTGCTATATTCTCTTACTCCCCTGTTGGTTTTTAATCTAATTATTGGTTTTT
>JAZKSG010000063.1:0-5508 GCA_036626215.1 Thermoplasmatota archaeon | reverse complement strand
GTTGTTGCACTTACTCCTGCTACAAAAGCAGCAGCTACCATCACAAAAGCGGTTAAAAAAACCGTTAGCCTATTTTTTATTTTTCCATCTTTCATAACTTTTTTCCTCCTAAACTTTTATATTATCTACTCTACAAACTCTTTTTTTTTATAGATTCTTTTTTTTGCTCTAAACTATAGTCCAGCTCTACAACCCCTACTTCCCATCTTTTGGTTCACCACCGGTGAACCAAACCATGTTAGTTCAATATAAATCCATAATCACACCTAAAACAGTGTAATTATGAACTTCCTAAATCTTCAAAGGGCTGTGTCCTCACCGGACCCTCTTTGCCACCGTAAATAACTCCGTCGTTTATATAAGTTACGATTTTCCTTATCAACAGCAGGTGTACATGAAGTTTTACATAATAAAGCACCTGCATTAACAAAACCAAAAAAAAAGAGAAAAAAAACAGTTTTTTTAGCGATCCTGCGGAGTATTAACTTCTTCAACTATCTCCATACCCGCTGATACACCATCAATGGAATGAATAGCAGCTCCATTCTCAGAGATAGTACTTTTAACTTTCTCGTAATCTATATCTTCACCTTCAATAGTAATTTTAACACTATCGGTATCTTTATCTACCTCTTGTAGAGAAACATTTACACCAGATACACCAGACAAATCCCCTATCCTCTGAGCAAGCTCAATAATAGAAGGTGTATGCGGCTTCAAAACATCAAGTACTACACGTTTTATCTTAGTCAAACTTAACCACGCAGTCGAAAAGAAAAACATGATCTATTAATAAAGGTTATTGTTCCTCTAAAAATTTTTTAAAATCTTCCTCTCGACCATCAAAACCCGCATTTATCAACCCGATAACGTTACGGAGTTCATCCTGAGAGCTAGTTTTATGTAAAATCCTTACCTTATCAATTTTCAAAGTCTTCCCACAGTTGTTACACCGTGTTGATTTAACATCCAGCTTTATCCCTTTAGGCGTTCTACAGTTCGGACAAACTATCACTCCAAATCTCATAAACATTTATTCTTTATAGAAACATCCTAACTAATAAATATAACTACCATTATTCACATTCTCCAAAAAACAAAAAAACCTTCTACCCGCCTTAGCTCAGACTGGCCGGAGCGGCCGGCTGTAGACCCAAAGGCAGCTACCGGCAGGCCCCCGGTTCAAATCCGGGAGGCGGGACTCAACTTTCTAAATTATGGCAACATAGTTAACTATTAATTTAATACATATCTATCATACCAATAATATTATGCTGGAATTACAAAAATATGGATAGAGAAAAAAGTTTAGCGGTAAAAACAACTCCAAAAAAAGCAGAAAACACACTCCAGAAACTAAAAAACAGAAAACTACTCAGGACAGACCTCAAAGTAAAAAAAGACAAAAAACATGTTTATTTCCCAATCCAAAAAAAACCAACAACCACTGATTTCAACATAGTAACATCAAAATTTGAAAAACTTCCAGAAAAAAAACAATACTACAAAGACAAAATAAATATACCAGAGGAACAAAAAAAACTACTACCCACTTCTTACGACATAATCGGCAAAATCATACTAGTAAAAATACCAGATGAACTACAACAACACAAAAAAGAGATAGGAAAAGCGTTGTTAAAATCCCATAAAAACGTAGAAACAGTATATATAAGTAAACCTGTTGAAGGAGAACTACGAACAAGAAACGTAGAAATCATAGCTGGTGAAAACAAAACCGAAACCATACACGTTGAACACGGAGTAAAAATCAAGCTAGACATAGAAAAAACATATTTTTCACCCCGCCTAGCCAACGAAAGAAAACACGTAGCCAGACAAGTAAAAACAGATGAAACAATAGTAGACATGTTTACAGGAGTAGCACCTTTCCCACTAGTTATAAACCACTATTCAAACCCAAAAAAAACATATGGCATCGATAAAAACCCACTAGCTGTCAAATACGCCAACTTCAACATAAAAATAAACAAGTTTAAAGATAAAATAAAAATTTTTCATGGCGACGCAGAAAATATAAACGAAATTCTACCTTCCAACGTCGAAGCAGATCGAGTTATTATGAATCTCCCGTTTTCATCTTATAAGTTTCTTCCAGCTGCCCTAAAAATAATGCATAAAAAATGTATTTTCCACTATTACGAAATGATAAAGGAAGGAAACATTGACAAAAGAATAAATCTGATAAAAAAAACAGCTAAAAAAAACAATGTATATATTGAAAACATTGATTTTAGGGAGATTAAGTCGTATTCACCAAGAGAGTTTTATATAGGTTTTGATATTACGGCTAAAAAAACAAAATAAAAAAAACAACGCTTCATTTGCCGGTGTAGCTTAGCGGGGGAGCGGCTGATTTGTAATCAGCAGGTCGAGGGTTCGAATCCCTCCACCGGCTTAAAAAAAATGTTTTCTCTTATTTTTTGTGTTTTTTAGCGAAGAAAAAGATAGTTATTGTGAATAAGGCAAACAAGATGGTTAACATCTGGAAACCAGGTATACCCTTTTCAGACTCCTCTGAACCAGATATAGTTATTTCTATCTCTTTGGTTTTAATCTTTTTATTTCCATCTGAATCCTTAACAGTCAGTTTAATCGTATAGTTGCCTTTTTCTTCAAAAACATGAGATGTATTTTGTTTCGTTATGTTTTTGCCTTCTATAGTCCATGTGAAGTTGTAAGGCTGACTACCTCCAGACGCTGCTGCCTCAAACGTTATTGATTGATCAACATTGAATTGACTGTCTGTTGGTTTAGCTATACTACATTCCAACTGATCATCATCCACCGCAGGATTTATATTTACCTGGAATTGTTTTACATCACTTGATCCATTGTTATCTATTATTATCAGTTTTCCAGTGTATTCACCAGGGTTACTATAGACATGAGTCGGTTTTGATATATCGGCAGTTGTCACCGAATCCCCGAAATTCCAATGATGAAAAATTACTTCTCCATCAGGATCATAACTCTGCGAGGCGTTAAACTGTATAGATTCTCCTACATATCCTGTATATGGCCCTCCTGGTTTTGCTACGGGCTCCTCATTTTTGATAGGTGTACTCTTAGTCGTAAAAATCTGTGTTTCTGTCTTAACTTTTGAGTATGGATCCTTAGCTGTCACATACCACTGACATATATAGTTGTATCCAAGCCCTATATACGAGTTTATCGGCTCGAATTTAACATTGGTAACCTTTCCGCTTTCTAAACCATCTAACTGATGAATACAATGGGATACATTATCCACTATACGATAGAAAGATACATCCATTCTTTGACCCTCTGGATCAGTTATTTTTACTTTCAAACTAGGATTCAAAGATACACCCTGCGCTAGGTGTTCTGGCTCTATTATCTCTATCTCCGGAATTTTCTGATAAGTTCCTTTAGGATATTTATCTACTACACCACCCTCGGTATAATAGAACTCTTCTTCTGATAGAGAACTCAAAGTGTGTTCATCGTCACGATCTGGGCCTCCAAAGTCACTCCAGTAGTTCCCAAGTTTAAGAGACTCATTATACCATGTGTTGTCACCATTTTCAACAACATGAAGGTCTCCTTTTTTCTTCTTAAAAGTGTTATTGTATATACAGCTCCCCTTGCTGCTAGCATCTATACTTGTAACCTGATTAGTAAAACTATTCTGAAAAATTTTTGAGTTATCCGCCTTTAAATCTACAGCTAACTCACTACTATCAAAAGTGTTACCCTTCACCCTGTGTGATTTTCCATCTAATTTTACACCAAAGGGCTGATTTTCAATCTCATTATCCTCAACAACGTTAGCTGTTCCGCTCTGTATCTTAACTCCACAAAGAGTATTATCAAATATCTTATTTCCTTTTATTTCGTTATTAGAAGATTCCAAAAGATAGACTCCATGTTTACTACTATTCAAAGTGTTGTTAACTATAATATTAAAATCTGTAGACCGCAATCTAATCGCGGCATATTCGCCACAGTTGTTTATAGAATTATTAAAAACCAGGTTTGAACTAGAATCAACAAAACGTAGACCTTTTGTATTAACTATACGGTTATCCTGTATCAAAGCTCCATCGCTATTCTCCACATTAATAGCAAAACCGTTTCTACTTTCATTTAAAACATTACCAATGAACTGAAGGCCATCTGCTGATCCATCTATATTTATAACCGCTTTTCTATGGCTGGTAGGAGTAGTATCCCATATCTTAAAATTTCTAATCGTAACATTATCAGCAGCGATATCAATCAGATAAGGGGTTTTAGAACCACCATAAATAAAGGTTTTTTCTATACTCTCGCCTATCAACGTCACCGATTTATCTATCGTTAAATCACCAGGATAATCACCATTTTTTACCTTTATTATATATCCATCTTCTGCTGCATCAACAGCTGAGCGAATAGTTGTAAAAGGTTTACCTATACTACCATCAGACTCCTCAGGAAAAGAAAAATCATCATCTACCCATAACTCAGGTTTACTAGCAGCTGAAACATAACCATCATCAGTATTTAAACTTATAAAAAAGAAATTCAGAACAAAAAAAGCCGCTATCAACAATGTAAACAAACTTTTCCTATGCATTTTCCACATCCCTTCCTCAACAAATATTTTATAATAATTTCATTCCTTTTAGACTTTTCTATCACAAAAAAAACTGATGATACCAAAAAATTTTTATCAGAAAACTTAAGAGAAGGCAGCTGATAAAAAAAATCAAATATGAAAATATGTCTAGGTGGAACCTTCGATCGACTCCACAAAGGACACAAAAAACTTCTAGAAACAGCTGCTGAAAAAGCTGGAGGAAACGGATACATATTTGTAGGTGTAACCAAAGGCGAAATAGTTGAACATAAACAAAAAATCCAATCTTTTGAAAAAAGAAAAAACAATGTTGAAAAATTTTTAAAAAAAATAGATAAAAAATTTTCTTTTGACATCAAACCTATAAAGGATAAATATGGACCCGCTATAAAAGGTGATTTTGACGCTATAGTTGTCTCCCCTGAAACTAGGAAAGTAGCGGAAGAAATCAACGAGAAAAGAAAAAGTTTGGATTTAAAAAAGTTGGAAATAATAGAAATACCTTGGGTTTTAGCTGAAGACGATAAACCAATTCGTTCTACAAGGATAAGAAAAAATGAAATAAATCCAGATGGAGAATTAAACTAGTGGATTAATTTTATATAGAAGATGTTGTTACATCAGGGTTTAAAAGGTGATTTAAACAATATGGGATATGTTATTTTTGAAGTTAAAACTGAAGATACAAGCAAAATCAAAAAACTTTCTGATGACGACCTAATAAGCAGACAGAGTATACTCACCCGAGACGCTAGCAGCCTAGGTTTAGAAGGAGATGTTTCTTATCTAAAAGTTGAAGGCAGTGAAGAAGGAGTTAAAAAAGCTGAAAATATTGCAGATGAACTCGGTTTCAAAAAACTCGATGAAGACAAAGCCTCTGAGGTAAACCAAAAAATACAGGA
>JAZKSG010000062.1:0-5638 GCA_036626215.1 Thermoplasmatota archaeon | reverse complement strand
CTGTTATAAAAAAATTCTCTAAATCTTTCCATGCATCTAGAAATAAATCACAAGACATGTTAAGATACATAAAACACCTTTTTAGAAACGACACTTATTTTGCAATAAAAATGAAAAAGAAATATGATCTCACTGAACCAGAAATAAAATATCTTTTAGGTGATAAACACTCACATAAATTGAAAGATATACTACGTGGATCCAAAAGAATCAAAAAAGAGACTATCGAAGAAAAAAAACCTACAAAAAACAAAGATAAAGAGGAAGATGGAGACAAAAAAGAAAAAGATGAAGAGATCCAGCAGAGTTTATTTGACTTCTGATTCTAACTCCTCTAATCTTTTCATTGTAACTACAGCATCTTGCTTATATTTCTCTTTAAGTTTATGATATGTGTCATCAGATATCTTTTCGTTCCTATGTTTTTTCTCAATATCTTTTAGAAGATCCGTTAGGAGTTTTTTCTGAGTGGTTAACAACTCTTTAGATACCCCAGTTATTCTAGTTTTTTTAGCTTTCTGCTGTTTATATGAATACAAGATAGAGACAGCTAACAGTATCACTAATAAAACTATAAAAGCTATTATATACCATGTCAAAGGTGTTTCCGCAGGTTCATAAAGAGTTAATTCAACATAGCTATTCTCATCGAGATCTTTCCCTTCATATATCTGTTTACCATTCAATGTAACCGTCAGATTTTTGGTGTTATACAATATTTTTTTATGGAGTTTCTCAGTTTTTTGATCTAAATGATATGTAATCTTTGCATTCAATTTTTGAGTAGAAGTTATATTTAAAGAAGTAACATTATAACTATGGATGTTGTTAGAAAAACTTTTAGATGACTCATAGTCATAGTTCGCTATCTCCATTTTTATATCAGTTGCACCATTCTGAATCCAGAAATCAATATTTCTAAGAGTCTCGTTTTCAGCAATATCTAGATCAAGGGTTAGACTCTCCACTACTTCTATGTCTTCTTCTCCAGTATTGATTGTAATCCTATGACTGTTTGTTTCAACTTTTTCTGCAGAAACCGCAGGTAAACCCATGATTAACGCTGCAGTGAACACAGCGAATACAATAGTTTTTTTCATCATCTTTGGTCTCCCCCACAATATATCGATGTTTTTTAAGGTTTATGTATTTTTCTACATTTTAATGGTTATAAATGCTAAAAATATTTTTTTAGGCGAAAAAAGTAAAAGGTGGGTTCTTATTTATAGGGCTTGAGACTAAAACATGCAAATAAAAAACATTCAGTTGAAATCCATTGAAGCTAAACGCTACAGCGATAGGAGTAAACATCCTCAAAAGGTAAGGATAGATCACAATAGTACAGTTAGTGAGATATCCAAAATAAAAGACGGTCAGGCTAATATTGATTTTGAATATACTGCTAGTTTTGGACATTTAGGTATCATCAAATTAGGAGGTTCATTGATTTATATCAACAAAGATGCAGAAAAAATAGTTGAAAGCTGGCGTGGATCACATAAAATGCCAGATGAAGTAGCCAGCAAAATACACACCGCTATAATGCATGCCTGTGTGCCACAAGCAGTAGGAATAGCTAAAGACCTCAATATGCCTCCGCCGATTCCACTTCCACAGGTAAAAATAGGGAAAAATCCCAAAGAAGGTCAAGCTGGACCTGAAATCGCCTAATTTTTATCAAAAACTTTATTACAACACTCTTTTTCTCACTACTACAACTAATGAAATCAATCGTAATAGCTTTAGGTGGATCAGTTGTACTCTCGGAGGATTTACCCTCTACTTTTTTTAAAGATTTAAAAAACCTAATAGAAAAAAGTAGTGAAAAACATCAAATATATATTGTAGTAGGTGGCGGTAAAACCGCTAGAAAGTACATAAAAATTGGTAGAAAACTAAACTTTGATGAAGCTAAACTAGACGAAATAGGTATCGAAGCCACTCGTCTAAACGCAAAATTCCTCAGCAGAATATTAGTCTTTTCAAACCAACATATACCCAAAAGTGTAGACGAAGCTTTGAATCTACAAGATAAAGTGGTGGTCATGGGTGGAACCCAACCAGGTCATAGTACAGATTTGGTCGCCGCTGAAATCGCGGAAAAAACAGATGCATCAAAACTTGTTATAGCTACTAACGTAGATGGAATCTATGATAGAGATCCCGCCCAATTCGCAGATGCAAAACTACACAGAGAAATAAGTATAGATAAACTGATAGAGACTTATGGTACAAAATGGGAGGCCGCTGGAAAAAACACAGTTATTGATGGGCCAGCATTAGCAGTAATCAAAAAATCAAAAATACCTACAGCAGTCTTAAATGGTAAAAACCTAGAGGAACTTAGAAAAGCTATCAGTAATAATACTTTTTATGGAACAAAAATAGAAATCTAAAAAAAGTTTTTTTAAAAATAAAAAAAAGAATTTTTTTGTGAGATTGTTTCTATCTCACAAAGTCTATGTCAAACTTGGAACTACTTCCCACCGTCTGTTTTACAGGTTTTTGTTCAGCAGAGGAAACATTGTTTGAACCAAGTAGGTTTGGTGATTGTACACCTGTCATTATAGCCATGACTCTGCATTTCCCTTCGAACTCAGGTAGTACTCTTGCTCCAAGTATAACGTTGGAGTAGCAATCTAAATCTTCTGTGAGAGATTTAGCTACATCTTGCACATATTTTAGACTCATTTTTGGTCCACCAGTTATATGGACAAGCGCTCCATTTGCCCCTTTGTAATCAACGTTTAACAATGGATGATTCAATGCTTCTTTAACTATTTCTTCTACTCCGGCGTTTTCATCTGCTTCACCCCATAGCATTACGGATAGCCCGCCAGAGTCCATGATTGTTTTCATGTCTGCATAATCAAGGTTGATTAATGATGGAACAGTTATTGTTTCGGATAGTCCTTTTACTGTTTCTGCTATCATTTGATCCATAACTGAAAACGCTTGGTTTATCGGAAGGTTAGGGACAAAATCTAACAGTTTGTTGTTGTCGAGAACTACTGTGCTATCTGCTTTTGTTCTTAAATGGTCAAGTCCTTCATCTGCTTTTACCAGACGGGATCTTTCTACGTTGAAAGGTGTTGAGACCATACAGGTTACTACTGCTTTGTGTTTTTTTGCTATCTCCGCTACTACTGGAGCTGAACCTGTTCCTGTTCCTCCACCCATACCAGCGGTTATGAATACTAGATCTGCATCTTGTACTATTTCTTCTATTTCATGGCTTGAGTCACGAGTAGCTCTTTCTGCTACCTCGGGGTAGCCACCTGCTCCGAGGCCACGTGTCTGTCTTTGTCCGATTAAAATTTTTTTGTCGGCTTCTACAAGATCTAGCGCTTGTTTATCTGTGTTTATAGCTATTGTCTCTGCGCCTTTTACACCAAGTTTGTTTAGTCGTGTTATCGTGTTTCCTCCGGCTCCACCACATCCGATTATGATGATTCTTGGTGTTCCGAACATTTCGTCATCATTTTTCTTTAATTTATTTTCTTCTTCACGTCTGTTTTCTACCGCATTTTCTATAAAAGATTCCATATTTTTACTTTTATTTTTGCTCATCCCATTCCTCCTATCTTAATTATTTGGGGCTGGTAGTTTGAAGGGCACCTCTCCCTCAAGGCGCCCTTCAGAGTTAAGGGTGCATCCCATCCCTTTATTCTACCAATTTTTTTCAATAAACTTGATTTTTTTATTTCTCCATGTAAGGTTCTACTGATTCTAAAGCCATCTCCATTTCTTGGACTTTTTTGATTTTGTTTGCCTTTTCTATTATGTCATCTGCATAGTTTTTGATGTACTCGCTGATTGCTCTACGTATTACTTCTGAACGTGTACCGAAACCTCCGAATCTTACGAATAGATCCAGAGAATGTATATCTTGTTGCGACAATCTGATAGTGATACGTTGTTTTTTCATGATTCTCCTCACATGAATCTTTTTGGCGTCATCTTGGCACCAAATTTATGTCGGCTGTACATCCTTTGTGATAACAAAAACCGACAACCGATGCCATTTGTCTGACACGCATAAATGAAATATGTCGTTTAGTTTAAATAATTTTCGCTATTTCTAGCTTTCTATGAGTTTACCAAAAGCAATGCTTCCAGAAATTTTTTTAATACGAGTTTTAACTTTAGAACCTTTAACGGCTCCAGGTACAAAAACAGTATAATTCTTATAGTAACCTACACCGTCACCTTTCTTACCAATATCTTTTATAAAAACCTCGATAGTTTTTCCTTCCTCTAACTTGTCTTCCTTGGAATGAGTAACCTTACCTTTACGTGCTTTAACTGACCGGAAAGCACCACATGCATCACAACGAATTAGAGTGGTTCTATCTTTTTTGACTAGATGGGTGTCTGGTCTTCCACATTCAGAACAAATAACATGAGTCTCTATATAATCTTCTAACTTTGATTGAATCTGACCAGCAGGTATTTTACCCTGAAAAACTACTCTACTATCTTCACGTTCACCAGCAGTACCTACACTCTTCAGAAGATATTTCAAAACCGTATCAGGATCACGGTTGATAGTATCGCAAATCTTATCAAAATTTTTTATAATCGTTCGATTCCCTTCATAAAAAATATCTGCTTTAGGAATCTGAAATCTATCTTCTGATACTTCCTTGTTAGAAGTTTCGTCTAAAACTTTACCGAGTAGTTCTTCATAATCTAAATCTGACATAAACAAGAAACCCATAATGCAGTGAAGGTATAAAAAAACTTACGTCTAAAAAATATAAAAAAAATAAAAAAATTTAGAGCTACCCCTACTCTAAAATCTTCTCAAAATAACAATTTTTAATATCTTACTATGTCAGGTCTAGCTTTCATGCCCATTACCAGAAAACCTTTCTTCATTGCTTTCTCAGCTACTTCAGTTTTCTTGGTATATACTTTTTTATCTCCATCTGTCCAATGCCAAATAAATTCAGCCATTTTTACTTTACTCTCCCCCAAACAACATTTTTTTGAATGTGTTACTATCGCCGAATGAACATCTTATTTAAATATTTTACCAAATTTCTAAATCAAAAATTGTCAATAAACACGTTAATTGAACAAAAAGCATTTAATACATTTATCTTATTACCTGGAAAAAGCTTAAATAAAAAATGATTTAATAGGAGTTTAATTATGGCAGATTTCCAAGTTGTAGTAAACGATACGAAAAACGGTAAATCACATAAAGTACAAGTAAGTGGACACCACGCTAATTCCTTAATAGGTAAAAAAATCGGGGAAGAAGTAGATGGGATATTTGTATCCTTACCAGGATATAAACTAAAAATAATGGGAGGATGCGATAAAAACGGTTTCCCCATGAGACGTGACCTACAAGGTATGACTCGACGTAAGTTGCTTTTATCAAAAAGTACAGGTTTTCGACCTAATGAAAAAGGACTCAGAAAAAAGAAATCTGTAAGAGGAAACACTATCAATCAAGATATCGTACAGATCAATATGAAAGTTACGAAATACAGCTCCAAACCTATAGAGGAACTTATCAGCGGTGAGGAAAAAAAGAGTGAAAAAGAAGAAGAACAATAAAATTTTTTTTTGAGGAGTAAGTAATGAGTTTACCTAGCCAACCTGAAATCAACATCGGTATGATAGG
>JAZKSG010000061.1:0-5798 GCA_036626215.1 Thermoplasmatota archaeon | reverse complement strand
AAAAAAATACTAAAAATTTATATAAACAAAACAACATATTAACTAACATCCAAAGATTAGGGAGGCATACTTTTTTTGGATAAAAAAAATGAGTCAAGAAAAAAATCTATCCTACTTGTTACAGCAGTTACAGCCTTGTTTTTACTAAGCGGATTGAATGCAAATGCGTTAACCTCACAATCTATCGAAAAAGATGAATCTTCGGAAGAAGCAGTTTATGATCTACTTGTTTTAACACCAAAAAGATTCACAAAGCAGCTTGAACCTTTGGTAGAACATAAAAACGATATCGGGGTTGAAACCAAAATGGTTTCTCTCCCCGTCGTCTATGAGGAAATGTTTTGGCAAGGCCGAGATAAAGCTGAAAAAATAAAATATTTCATCAAAAAATCACATGAAACATGGGGGGTAGAATATGTGTTACTTGTCGGCGGAAGAAAAAACCAGCTTCCTTCAGAAAGTTGGTGGATGCCAGTTAGATACACACATCTATCCCGACACTACGACAACCTTCCTGAAGGAAAATTTTTGACAGATCTTTATTTCGCAGATTTATACGACTCTGAAAACAATTTCTGTAGCTGGGATGATGACAACGACGGTGTTTTCGGTGAATGGCCCATAAACAATTCCGCAGTCGACACCCCTGATCTCTATCCAGATGTATATGTCGGAAGGCTTCCATGTAGAAACATATTAGACGTAAAAATAGCGGTAGACAAAATTATAAACTATGAAACCAACAGTTTCCACAACTCAAATTCTGATAGAATATTGTTGATCGCAGGTGACACCTATATCAATAAAACACCAGATTCAATTGATGGAGAGGCTCATACCCAAGAGGCTCTTAAATATATGACGGGTTTTGAACCAGTAAAAATTTTTGCTTCAAAAGGAAACCTGAAATGGTACAATATGGTTAAAGAAATCAACAGAGGCTGTGATTTTGTTTTCTTCTCCGGACATGGATCCCCAAACTCTTGGGGGACACATCCACCAAACAACAGCGAAAAGTGGATAGGTCACCTTAAATTACACCATATGCCTTTTCTTTTAAACAGACAAAAACTTCCAATAGTGGTTAGCGCCAGCGGCTGTTTCAACAACATGTTCAACGTCAGTCTTACCCATTCAGAATGGGTTTATCTTTTTGGTATCCCTTCAGGTGTCCCAAGATGTTGGGGTGAAACACTAGCACTAAAACCGTTCGGTGGCAGTATAGCTGTAATCGCCTCAACAGGTTTCAGCTACGAATCCTCAGATATAGATGGCGACGTCGGCGGCTGCGAATGGCTAGATATACATTTTTTTGAAGAATACAACAGTAGTGATAACCAAATATTAGGAGAATGTTGGGGAGACACAATAAAACGTTTCCTTCAAAACTTTTCGATAGATTGGTCTGACCAAAGTAAAACAGGTGATGCACTCATGGCAAAAAACGTGGAGCAGTGGCTTCTTATCGGTGACCCTAGTCTAAAAATCGGTGGATACAAAAAATAGTAAAAGTTCTTTTTATTTTTTTCTACTTTTGTTCCAATTGTAGTTTTTACGTTTACTACTTTTTCCATATCCGCAGGCGGCACATACTTTTTTACCTATATGGAAAGCATGTTTTCCACATCTTTTACATAAAGTATGTGTTTTTTTTCCGCCACTTTGTGAGGGTGTTCCTTTTCCCAACTATAATCAATCCTCCTAAAAATAAATCTAGACATTCATACTTTTATGGTGAGACGTATATGATGTTGTCTCCTCTGACTATGACTGTTTTATGGTCATCTACTTTTTCTCCGTTTCTCATTTCTTCAGCTTGTTTTAATACGAGGTTCATATGAGGGACGTCATACCCGTTGAGTTCGCCGTGGTATGCTCTTCCCCCTCTTAGTTCGACCATTACTCTGTTGTTTAAATTTCCGTGTAATATTTTTAAAGGTTTATCCATAAAATTTTTGCCTCAGCTATCTTATGATGAAGGGGAAATAAAAAACCAGGTTTATAAGCATTTGGGCTTACTAGGTAGTTTTTTTCAAAATAGTTAAAAAACAAGAGTTTGTTTTCACTGGTTGGACGAAAACAAAAAATGGATTTGAAAAACAGACATCCTTTGAATAAAAAGCAGATAAGAGAGATTGATAGTGTTCTCCAAAAAAGTTTTAATCAGAGTTTTTTGGATAAAAAAGACGTTGTAGAAATCGGTGATTTTAACTCAAAGCAGATTATTTTGGTTGACCAAGTTCCTTGTTTCATAGAATATAAAGAAGGATTTGTTTTCACCATTCAAGGTGTTGAAAAGTTTAAACCTTCTCATAACTATGTAATTGTTGACATGGGTGCTGTAGGTTTTGTCACCAACGGTGCAGATGTTATGGCTCCAGGTATAGTGGATGCAGATGAAACTATTGAAGAAGGAGATCAAGCCTGGGTTTGTGACGAACGTCATAAGAAGCCTTTAGCTGTAGGATTCGCATTATGCTCCGGAGAAAAAATGAAAAATAAAAATAAAGGAAAGACAATAAAAGTTGTTCATTTCGTCGGAGATAAGGTTTGGAAATCAGTCGCCAAAAGTTTATAAAGGAAAATTATATTTTAGGTATATACTTTATGAAACAAGTATTAATTTGGAGATGAGCATTATATATGGGAATAGTGAATAAAATATTTGGCGAGAAAAGGAAGGGGAACGTAGAAGGGTACGTAGACCTTGAAAAATACGTTGAAAACCAGGGGAAAGGACAGAAAGAAGCCGCTAATATGTATGTCCGCGTTGGAGAAATACAACGCTATGAAGATCTTAAAGATTTTACCGATTATGTATATGGTGGAAATGTTTTACTTCTTGATTTTACACCTATAGCTGATGAAGAAGTTATCCTGAAACGTATCACCAATGAGCTAAAAGAGTTAGCCGAGGAGGTTAACGGCGATATCGCAGGTATAGGCAACAACATGATGATTATTGCACCTGAAGATGTAAAAGTCGATAGACGTAAACTCCGCGGTAAATTCGCATAATTTTTTTCTTTTTGCCACACAAAACCTTCCTTGTGTTCCAAAAAAAAATCTTTTCTTTTATCAGCAGAATCAAAAAAAAGTTTTTTGGGAGAAGGGAATAGGGGTCCGGGGTTTGTGGGTGGATGGTAAGATGAAAGGAAGAAAAAAAAACTAATTTTTCTTTATCACCAGACCCCATCTATCTATGATATACTCTGTAAATAATCATATTTAAAAGTTTCCCGACATTTTGTCAAATAAAACAAAAAGACAAAAACGGACCCATGGGGATTCGAACCCCAGTAACCGGCTCCGAAGGCCAGTAGGATATCCAGACTACCTTATGGGCCCAACAACACCTGCCCAGTAATCCCAACATCAAACATATAAAACTTATCACAAAAACCGACCCCCTTCTACCATAATAATAAAATAAAGAAAAAATTAAATAGCACACTACCCATTAACAACAACGAGAAAAATTAATGGGATGAGATGCGCACCAAGATAAATAAATAAAAATCCAATCCCCAGTAGACAATATAAAAAAATATATCATGTTTCTCATAGGAGGGGCTACAGTTTGGATAAAAAAAGGGATGCAAAACTCAGAGAAAAAACAAAAAACTCTGAGAAAAAACCAATTGAAGAAAAAGTTGATGAAATTTTAAACAAAAACAAACACAGAATTAACAACATCATAAACTCAAAAAACTTGTCTCCCAGCCGCACAGATGAAAATAAAATCTACTACGTTACAGAAGATTCCGATAAAAAAGATGCCTATCACAAAGAAATAAGCAAAAAAATAATGGATGACGCACGAAAAAAACTAGGAGAAAAACCAACAGAGGAAAACAAAGAAAAAACAGAAGACAAAAAAAAGAAAAAAAAGAAAAAAAGACACTTTCTAAAAAGAAGAAAACCAAAAAAAGAAGTTGACGACCTCTTCGAACAAACTTCTACCTCCAAAACTGAAGATCAAGAAAAAACAACAACTGATATAGATCAAACAATCGACCAGATTACGGAAGAAAAAAAAGAAAAACCAAAAGATTTGAAAGACGAAAAAATAGAAACCAGAGATGACATAAAAACTGATGAAGATTTAGACTTTTTACCCCTAGAAGAAACGAAAGAAGAAACAAGAGAAGCAGATTTCTCATCAGAAATAGAAGAAGAAACCGATACAACAGAAGAAAAAGAAGCCGATAAAGGCTTCTTCAGTAAAATCAAAGGCAAAAACTTTTTTGGAAAAAAACAAAAATCTACAACAGATGAAAAAAAAGCTGAACCTGAAAGTTTTTCAGAGAAAAGCGAAGATAAAAAAGTCTTATTTAAAAAAAAGGGTTGGCTGAAAAAAAAGAAAAAAGAAAAAGAAGAAACCCATGAAACCTTAGATGATGAGGAAGTTAAACGCCCCTCTGACGTAATGGATTTCTCCACTCCAGATGTTGATGAAGACGAATCTGAACTCTTGAATGAAAAAATAGAGGAAGCCAATGTTGGTGTTGAAGATTCAGATGAAACAGATATGGCTCAGGAGAAAGCTGAAAAACTGGCTCATAAACACCTTGAAGACCAACCTTCTGATAAAGAAGAAACTGATGTTTTAGGTTCTTTTGAAACCAATGAGAAAGAAGAAGAACAGACAGGTTTTATAGATACATCCGAAGATAACTCTGATCACGAACACGTCTTTTTTGATGAAGGAGATGTTGATGAAGAAGATTCGTTTAGCGGATGGAGTCCACAAGTACCGGAAACAGAAAAAAAGAAAATAAAAGCAGGTGAAGAGTTAGAATCACCCACCCCAGATGTTGAACCAGATGATGCAAGACCTGATCTTTCTACACAAGGTTTGAAAAACGAAGTTGGAGGAGATGTAGAACTCCCACGTGAAATTTTACAGGTTAAATCTGCAACACTTTCAGATCTTGGTTTTTCAGAGGAAGAATGGGAAGAACTAGATTTTTACAACCTATGCGAGCCTTTTGCCTACGTTGAAATCCTCCGTGAAAAAGACAGCATGGAGAAATGCTACTTTCTGGTTGAAGTTGATTTGACAGAAGACGAAAAAGAAGTCATGGAGTTCATCATGGAGAGTCTATATAAAACTGGTTTTGAGACAGAGGAGTTAGAAAAGAAAACCGATGATGAATACCTCTATGAAAAATTAGATCAAATCATCGAAGAGTACAATATAAATATTAATGAGGAATCTAAAAACAAAATTTTTTATTATATCGGCAAAATTGCTTTGGGTTTAGGTAAAATTGATCCTCTCTTGAAAGATCCAAACATTGAAGATATCAGTTGTGACGGCGCAGGTGTACCACTCTTTCTATATCATCGTAAATATGGTTCTTTGAAAAGCAATGTGGTTTTTGAAACCGAAGAAGAACTTTCTGCTTTTGTACATAAACTCTCGCAGAAATGTGGTAGACATGTCAGCATCGCTGATCCGATGTTGGATGCTACTATGCCGGATGGCAGCCGTGTTCAGATGACGCTGAGTGACGAAATTACTGCTAAAGGCTCCACGTTTACCATACGTAAATTCCGAGAGGATCCGTTTTCTCCACCAGATCTTGTAGAGTTCAACACGATGTCCCCAGAGATGGTGGCCTATATGTGGATTTCTGTTGAAAACGGAATAAATGCCTTGTTCGCTGGGGGGACAGCCAGCGGTAAAACCACTACTTTGAACGCTTTGAGTCTTTTTATCCCTCGTGAATCTAAAATTGTTAGCATTGAAGAAACCCGTGAGATTAATCTTCCTCATCCAAACTGGATTCCAG
>JAZKSG010000060.1:0-5879 GCA_036626215.1 Thermoplasmatota archaeon | reverse complement strand
GAATACGAACCAGAACAATTCCCAGGACTAGTTTATAGGTTAGATGATCCAAAAGTAGCGATGTTGCTTTTTGGTTCAGGTAAAATTGTTTGTACCGGTGCAAGAGAGACTGAAGATGTCTCTTTAGCTGTAGATAAACTATCTGAAGAACTCCGTTCTTTAGATCTATTAAGACACTAAAAAAAACAAATTTTTCTTTTTTTATTTTATTTAACAAAAACATATAGTGCTTTTTAAGTGATATCTCTATCTTTTAATTCGTTGTTTTTCTTCAGAAAAGATTTTTAAATAAAGGGCTGTTTAAACAGACAAAACATCTTAGATTAAAATGGTGAAAAAAATAAATGAAGAAAAAAATACTTTCTCTGATGATGGTAACCATCGTTTTTATATCGTTTTGTTCACAGTTTTCAGTGGCTGTCTCTAAAACTGGGACGGTCTATGAAGACACAATATCTTTGACTTATAGAAACGTCACTGTCTATGCTCCAGCAGTAGCTAAAACTAGTGATGGCTACAAAGGAGTTATGTCTACTATAACCGTCACCGTCCAGAGTAATGGAAGTGGACGCGTATTTGTAGAAACTCTTCCTTTGGCTCAAGTTGACATGCAAGGATCCGCACGTTTAGCAGTTAAAGTCGCCAGTACATTGATAAGAAGAGATAAAAACTGTAGTGTAAACCCCGATAACTATGATTATTTCTTTGTTGTAAGAACTTCTGCACCTATAATAGGAGGGCCATCAGCTGGCGCTATAATGACAGTTGCTACATATTCTCTGCTTAAAAATAGAGGTATGGATAACCGTACCGTTATGACGGGTATGATAAACCCCGATGGAAGCGTTGGACCGGTTGGAGGTTTGACTCATAAAATTGATGCTGCTGCTTCCGTAGGTGCCAACAGATTTCTTATATCCAAAGGACAGATGACTTATAAAGAAACTATTAGGGAAACAGAGAGTAAAAACGGATGGGTTAGAACAGTTGTAAAAACCGTTGAAAAAAATTTATCTAACTATGCCGAAAAAAACTATGGTATGGAAGTATTAGAAGTAACCACTGTTAGTGAAGCAATAGAATATTTTACAGGCATTAAATTTTCTAAAGATGGGGGAAAAGGATGTATTAAACCAATGTTGTACAATGAATCTATGAGTTTTTTATCTACAGAAATACAGGGAGAAGCAAATAATCTCTATAAGAATGCGAGTGTTTTATTTAATAAAACAAAGACAGAAATCCCAAGTAGCTATTATAAAAGCCAAGATTACAGAGGGCAGATAGAGGATAATCTTAAATCCGCAAAAGATTTATTGAAGGATTCAAAAAAACTACACAGCAATAAGGAATATTATTCTTCTCTTACCAAATCTTTTCAATCTTTGATTTATTCTCGTTTCGTCTATTATGGATGCAACTATTTTAATAAATCAGAAGGAGAGAGAGGAAGTTACATAACTAATCTTATAAATGAAACAAATTCTTTTTTTGAAAAAAAAAGTAAAATTGCTAAAAATGCGGAGATAAATGGTTTAGCGTCTCTACAAACTGTGGGAGCTGCACAGAAACGTGTTTCTAGAGCTGATGGTTTTATAAATAATGCAGCTGAAAGCTATGAAAACGGTTATCCTCTAAACTCGCTTTATTATCTGGCTCAGGCAAAAGAACGTAGTAAAAGCGTGAAATGGTGGGTAAATATTTCATATTATTATGACGACACCACAAGTATAAATCAGTCAGATATAGAAGATTTAGCTTTAGATTATATCAGTGACGCGCAACATGCCATAACCTATGCAAATCTACTTCTCAATGAGATGGGTGCAGGATCAAAGTCAATGAGTTATCTATCAAACAATCAAGGGACTGGTGCAAAAACTCTGTTGGAGAATGCTAGAAACGACAAAAATAAAGGTTATCCAGCTGCGGCTTTATTTGAAGCATTAGAAGCATTGGTTAAAGCAAATCTAGCTATTGAGATAGCGGGTATAGAAGAAGATGAGTTACGTGAAGATATTATAAGAAGTAGGATAGAAAGAGCTAAAGAAAACGCAAAATTAAGTATAAGCAGTGGTTGGCAACAAGGTATCGAACCTGTTTTAGCTACTAGCTATTATGAATATGCAACTACTTTACTAAACGAAGCAGATAATACTTCCAATGGTGAAAATAGATTTGATAAACTTCTTAATGGGCTTTTTTACCTACATTTTAGTGATATGATAGCTGGCGCTCTCGGTTTTACAAATGGAGAAACAGGTTCAATGTCCTCTAGATTTGTAGGGATACCAGAGAAAAAAACCCAAGAAACAGGATATGAACTTGTTGGTGGAGAAGTAATTGAAACAGCATCCATCTTTACTATAGGAGTCGTATCTGGTTTATTAATTGGTTTAATAATATTTTATGGAGTTTTCAAAAAAAGGGAAGAAGAAATCCGGAAAAAATGGACGCCTCGCAGTTATAGATACAAAAAATGTAGTGGCGAAAAAGAAAAAGATCTACCCAAGAGTATAAATGATTTCTACAAAAACAAATAGATAAAAACAGTTTTTTCTGCAAAAAAAACAAATAGTATCATTAACTTCATTTTTCTTCAGGATACATGAAAACATCTGGAAAACTATTAGAAGATAAAGTAGTTGTAACCCGATCTAAAGATATAGGTAAACTACATCATAGGAGTCGATATGGCAGATTAAAAAATAAAAACGAACTGCATCTGGATTTAATTGAAGCTGTTTATCTATCCGGTGAAAAAAAACTAAGAGTAGTAGATGAAGAGAGAAACAATGTTAGTTTTCAAAATATTTTTAAAAAAGCTGCAAAAAAAGTATCAAAGGCTGAGATAAAATATCTCGTTTTTAAAGATCTTAGAAATAGAGGTATTCTATGTAAAAAATTTAGTGGGAAAAAATTTGATTTCTATGATGAAAATGATGAAAAAAATTCTTTCATTTCTGTTTTTTCTGAAAACGATGAAATAAATCTAGAAATGATGAAAAAACTGGAGAGGGACGCTAAAGATAAAAACAAAAATTTATGGTTTGCTGTGGTGGACGAAGAAGGAGATATAACATATTATAATGTGAAAAAAGTTTCTATGACTGGAAGAATAGAAAAAACTTCTTTTTCTTCAACCAAGGGTTTTCTTTTGGATAACAGAGTTGTAGTTTTTGATAAAAAAAAGGCTGCTTCTTTGTTTGACAAAGAATTTTATGGTAAAGGTTTTGGTGAGGGATTGCAGCTGTCTCTTATAGAAAGTTTGTTTCTTATAGAAGAAGGCGCCATAGAGATTAAAAACATAAAAAATGATCGGAAAATAGACCTGGATGAATTTTATGATATTGTTAAAAAAGTTCAACCTGAGTTAGGTTTATTATTGAAAGTTTTTAGAGATCTTAAAAAAAGAGGTTTTATTGTAAAAACGGGTTTTAAGTTCGGTGTTCATTTTAGAGGTTACACTGATTTACCGGATAATACTCATGCTGAGTATCTTATACATGTTTTTGATAAAGAGAAAGGGTTGACATGGTCTGAAATAAGTAGAGCGGTACGTCTTTCTCATACTGTTAATAAAAAAATGGTTTTTGCGTTGGTAGATAAGGAAGATATTGATTATGTGAATATTGGTCGTATTAGGCCATAATTTTTTTATAACTAATGGTTGTTCTATTTCTTTGTTCTAAAAAAAATGTTTTGGGGGAGGAAAGAAGAAGAGTATGTTGCAGATTCGTTGGCATGGACACGCCTGCTTTGAGATTACTGATGCGGTAACTGTTGTCACTGATCCACATGATGGTCGTTCTATTGGTATACCTGCTCCGAATGTCGCTGCTGACATCATTTTGGTTTCTCATGATCACTATGACCATAATAGTATCAAAACCGTGGAAAAAAATAATTCAAGGGCAGTAAGGGATAGTCGTAAAAGAAATATTGACAACGTTGAAATCAAAGGAGTGAACAGTTACCATGATAAAGCCCAGGGAGAAAAAAGAGGGAGCAATATTATTTACAAATTTGTTGTTGACGGGATCACTTTTTGTCATCTCGGAGATTTAGGACATAATCTTGATGATGAAACTGTTGATAAAATTGGAGAGATGGACATATTGTTTATTCCTGTTGGTGGTAACTTTACTATTGATGGAAGAGAAGCATGGAAGGTTATTGAAAAATTATCTCCTAAAATAGTTGTACCTATGCATTTTAAGATAGGTGGGCTATCTATACCTATTGCAGGTCTTGAAGAATTTATGGAAGAAAATAAATATAAGGTTTTCAAAGTGGGTAACGAAATACAGATTAACAAAGAGGATTTACCAGAGGAACCAGAGGTTTGGACCTTTACACTCTAAAAAAAGGATTTTATATTTTTATCAATGGTATACTCCCAACATGTCTATCATATAGATAAGGTATTTGAGGACCTACAAACATTGTTCCATGAGATGTTTCCCATATGTATGGGAAATGGTAGAATAATGAATGCCAAAATACTGGGATTCTAAGATAATAATAAGCCTCTCGAATGGTTATCCATCCATCGTTGTTAACATCTGCTACCCCGTCAAGACCTTCTCTTAAATAATGACCAAATATAGTATCTTGTAGATATGTACTCCAGTTACATGGGCAAAAGACATATTTTCCTCCAGCTGAAAGAATAGTTCTCCCAAACTGCCGTAGAGAGAACCATCTACCAGAATAACAGTTTTCAAGAATTACAGCTATATGTGTTGAATCCAGCTGGTCAAGCCAGTCATCATATTCTTTATCTGTAATTTTATCGGAGTCATATCCGGGTTCCGAAGAATTATGTGTAAAAATATATGCATTTCCATGTAAACGATTTTTAAGGGATGTTTTCCAACCATGACCTGCATGATAGATAACAACTACATCGCTTTCATTCTCTTTTTCGTCAAGCCAGCCTACAATTGCATCATGAATTCTGTCTTTGGTCGCATTTTCATTTAACAGAAGTTTGACGTTTTCTTCTTTCCAATTACTACTACCAACAAGTTTTTCATAAAAAGCAACAGCGGACTCATCAAGATACTCCTGTGTTGGTGTATCAAAACCGGCATATTCTTCAATACCTGTAATAAGAGCGAAATATTCGGTTTCATTTCTATTTAAGTTATTAACCGTTTTTTCTCTAAAATCCTCATCCGTTTTAAAAATAGAAGCATTTGTTTGTATAGAGAAAAAGAGGGTTGCAACACATAAAGTTAAAAAAACAAGTTTAATTCTCTTTTTCATTCCAGAAAACCCAATTGTATTATAAAAAATGTAATATAAAAGATTTATGTTAATAAATTAAATAGTTTAGGAAAAAACTTTTTCATTTACACAATTGGGAGGTTTTCCACCTTTTAACCCTTTTAGCATGTTTTCTGCAGCCATCTCAGCCATTTTACTACGTGTTTCAAAAGAAGCAGACCCTATATGTGGTAGAAGAACAACGTTGTCAAGTTGTTTTAAAGCATTTGGTACTTCTGGTTCGTTTTCGTAGACATCAAGACCCGCAGAAAAAATCCATCCTTTTTTCAAAGCTTTAATCAGAGTTTTTTCATTGATAACTGGTCCACGAGAAGTGTTAATTATAACAGCTGTTTCTTTCATCATCTTAAAATGTTTCTCAGTGATCATATGATGTGTTTCATCGGTTAATGGTACATGAATAGATATAAAATCTGATTTTTTTACGAGTTCATCTAAATCAACTTTTTTTGCATCAAGAGTTTCTTCTAACTTCTCATTGTGTGAATGATCAACATATAAAACATCCATATCGAAACCTTTGCTTTTAAGAGCAAAAGCAGTACCAATCCTGCCTGCACCAATTACACCCAAGGTTTTATTGGATA
>JAZKSG010000059.1:0-5958 GCA_036626215.1 Thermoplasmatota archaeon | reverse complement strand
TGCTTTCCCAAAAGTTGAGGAGTTGACCTACTCCATCGACTCCTATAGGTATTATTGCTATCGCTATAAGAAACAGAAATCGTGTATCTAACGGTATTCTATAGAAAAGCATAAAACCTAACCCTATAGCTACTCCAGCCCATATAGCTGTGCATCGTGCGCAGAAAGGCATCTGGTTTCCATTTAGGAAAAAAGATCTAGATGCCTTTTGATGACACATTCTGTCACCGCAGCTGTAGATTATATTCCATGGAAAACTCATTTCTTCTATTTTTTCTTCGTTATCCTCTATAGCGGTTAGACCTGTTAGATCTTCAACACTACCTGCGGTCATTGTGAGTGGCGCTAGAAATTGTAGAAGAATCCAAACTGTAGAAATCAGGAATAAAATAATAAGAATTTTAGAATATTTTTCCCTTCTTTCCATTTTCGAATTCATCTCTTGAAAACATGATTAAAACTAGGGATATTATACTGAGTATTGCTCCTGTAAAATAAAACCCTACGGATAGTATCGCTATAACTGTTCCTGCTATCGCTATATCAAAATGGTTTCTTTTTATACATGCTATAGCTGCTACAAGTGAGAAAATTGAGAATATCCCTATTATTATGCTGCATCCTGTAGTGCCAAACTCTTCGTTTTCACTTTTTGTTTGGTTTGCATCTATTTCTTCCTTTGTTGTAGTAAATGGTGAAACAAGTATTTCTTTGGTATAGGTTTGTTTACCCATCTCAGAAATAGTTAGAGATTTTATACCTAACTCTGTGTTTTTAAAAATTATTTTTGAATTCCCAGTTTTTTGTTGATTATCTAGCGTTACTGTAATATTTTTCTCGGTTTGATTGTTGGGTTGTATTATGTCTATCTCTACTGTTCCTTTAAGACCTGCTGCATTCCCTAGGTCTGAAGTAGTGTTTATAAAAATTCCTGAAAACGCTGCTGTAGTTATACCTATAGCGAATATGCATACGAGTAATATTGCTGCTATGTTTGGTTTGTTTGTTTTTGGTTTCATTGATGAGAGAATAGTTTTTCGTGGTTCACCGTGCTCCTCCCAGTGACATTTCTTTTTTGTTTTCTTGGTGGAACTTGTTTTTATCATAAAATTGGTTTTACAGTTAGGGCATTCAATCCTGTGTTTGTCTTGTTCTTTTGTAACATCCACGATGAAGGTGTGGTTACAATTGGGGCATCTTGTTTTCCCCTTCACTATTTTGCTCACCAACGCCCGTGATAGAACTAATGTATTAAGTATATTTCCATAAATTTTTTATTTGAAGAACTAAAACCTCTATTTTTTACTAGTTTTTGTGGATTATATTTAAATAATGTTTGCTTTATTCCCATAACCCAATTTAATAAAAAAATACATTAAGAAAATAAAATAGAGTATCGTTTGGTGTTATCGTAAAAATGGCTAGATTTCCAGAAGCAGAAAACCGGTTGTTAAAAAAGAAAGTATGTATGAAATGCGGAGCTTTAAATGCCCCACGTGCTAAAAGATGCCGTAGATGTCGTTCTAAAGAACTTCGTCCAAAAGCTAAAGAAGGCAGAGGCGTCTAGTTTACGTTTTAAAAACATTTATCTTCTTTCTAAACCGTCATGTTTTAATAGTTTTCACTTATTTTAAACCAAGTTTAAGATAATAAAATATAAAGATACTATGTCTGGTTGTTGAATTATTATGCCCGAGACGAAATATAAGAAATCCGAGGATTTTCATGAATGGTATAACGAAATTGTTGAGCTAGCAGATCTTTGCGATAAAAGATATCCTGTTAAAGGCATGAATGTATGGCGTCCCTACGGATGGAAATTGATGTCTTTTGTAGATCACTTTATAAGAGATGAAATGTTGAAAACAGACCATCAAGAAGTATGTTTCCCTTTACTTGTTCCAGAGTCCTCATTTGAAAAAGAAGCAGATCATATAGAGGGTTTCGGAAGCGAAGTATTCTGGGTTACCCACGCTGGTTTAAATGAACTAGAAGAACGTTTACTTCTCCGTCCCACCTCTGAAACCGCTATGTATCCCCTGTTTTCCCTATGGGTAAGATCCCATACAGATCTACCTCTTAAAACCTATCAAATTGTTAACACCTTCCGGTATGAAACCAAACAAACCCGTGCTTTTATAAGGGTGAGAGAAATCCATTTTTTTGAAGCACATACATGCCATAAAAGCTTCGAAGACGCAGAAAAACAGATAGAAGAAGACAAAAAAATAGCAGATCAACTCTTCAAAAAACTCTGTCTACCTTTTGTCTTTTGTAAACGACCTGAATGGGATAAATTCGCTGGCGCATTCTACACCCTTAGTTTAGATGTACTTATGCCCTCTCTCCGTACTCTTCAACTTGGTTCTATACATCAGTATAAAGACAATTTCGCTAAACCTTACGAGATAGAATATGAAGATGAAAACGGTGAGCATAAAAACTGTCATCAAACAACCTATGGTATGAGCGAACGAATAATAGGTGCTCTCGTAGGTATACATGGAGACGACCGAGGTTTGATTCTTCCACCCGCTGTAGCTCCAATACAAACCGTAGTTGTACCTATCCTCTTTAAAGACGAAAAAAAAGAAGTCATGGAGACAGCAGAGAAATTCAGTAGAAAACTCAAAGAAAACAATATCAGAGTACATCTAGATAAAAGAGATGTAACACCTGGAAACAAATTTTATGACTGGGAGTTAAAAGGTATACCTATAAGAGTGGAGATAGGCCCCCGTGATATAGAGAACAACCAAGTTGTTATAGTTAGACGTGACACTGGAGATAAACAACAAGTCTCTATGGATGAGGCTTTGACGATAATTAAACAAACCTTCGAGTTGATTTCTGAAGAACTCTACAACAAAGCACAAACTCTTCTTAATGAAAACATGTATCGAGTCGAGACTTTGGAAGAAGCCCATGATTTAAAAGGGATAGTTGAACTCCCATGGTGTGGAAAAGAAAGTTGTGCAATGGAGGTAGAAGAAATCTTAGATGGAAATACTTTAGGTGAACCAATAAATGAAACAAGCTGTGAAAGCAGCTGCCCGATTTGCGGCGAGCCAGGTGAAAGTTGGATGAGATACGCTAAAACCTATTGAAAACAATATTTTTGTATTTTTTTTTTAGAAAATTATTTGATGGGTTTAAAGCATTTACATTCAAAAAAAACGAGAAGATATATATTTTGTCTTCGTATTGAAGGTGGAATAAAAAAGATGGTATCAATATTTAATAGGATAACAGATTTCCTAAGAGAATATACACTTCCTCTTAGCTCTGTAGTAACTATAGCTAGCATAATCCTTTTGATGATGGGGGCTATATGGTTTGGACTACGTGAAGCTTTGACTTCCGGCGAAATCCCGCTTGGAGCATATACAAATCTTATAGAAGATTTAGGTAACTGGAATTTTTATCTGCTGGTAGTTGGCTTCATTTTGTTGATAACAGGAGTTTGGTATCTCTACAACTATCATAAAAACAAAAAGTTTCTACTAGAAGAAATCAAGACTAATAAGAGATCGGAGTTAATCAAAAACCGTCATGAACTAGATGTAGTTAGTCGCCATCTCCCCTCTAAATATAGAAAAATGTACAAGGATAAACTAAAGAAGTTAAATATAAAATAACATCATTATATACCTTTCATTTTTTTCTTTAAAGGATTTACTTGGAGGTTATGTGTTATTCCAGATTTTTATGTAGTATTGGTGGAACCTAAAATCAGTGGAAACATTGGTGCAGTAGCTCGTGCTATGGCTAATTTTGATTTCCATAATCTTTTTTTGGTAAATCCTTGTGAGTTAGATGATGATTGTTACAGAAGAGCTAAACACGCTGGTTATATTTTAGATGAAGCAAAAATTTTTGATAACATAGAGGATTGTATCCAAAATCTTGATTATCTTGTAGCTACCTCCTCTATTGATTATAAAAAAGATAAAAAACATCTTCGTAGCCCTGTTTATTTAGATGATTTTGTAGATAAAATATTTGAAGTTGAAGGAAAAGTTGGTTTATTGTTCGGACGGGAAGATTATGGTTTATTTAACGAAGAGATAAAAAAATGTGATATAATGCTTCGTATACCTACAAGTAAGGAATATAGCTCTATGAATCTTTCTCATGCAGTGGCTTTAACTCTTTATCCTTTATTTGTAAAAACTGGTTTTGAACCTAAAAAACGTAGAAAAATTGGTGATGTAGAAAAAGATAAACTTTTTGAATATTTTTCAAAACTTTTAGATGAAATAGGTCATCCTGAACATAAAAAACGAAAAACCAGGATTATGTTCAAACGGTTAATGGGTCGAGCTATGCCTTCTACCTGGGAATATCATCGTTTTATGGGTATATTTAGTGACATCCTAAAAAAAATTAGAAAAAACGAAGATGACAAAGAATAATAAGTTAAAAAATTCTTTTTTTATACTGTTTCTATACTAAAGAAGACTTTGTTTTTCTCCAAAGCAGCTTGTACTCTATCTGCAAACCAGACTAGTTCTTCTACACTAGTATTTTCTTCATCCCATTCATATACAAAATCATAGTTTCCTTTTGTGGCTTTAAAACCCATATTCATTAACTGATTTTTTACTTCTGAGGGTTTACTTCCTTCGCTGTTGAACATGATTGTCAGATATGTTTTCATATTTTTTCTGTGTCTCCTATACTATGATCATCTTACTATTTTTTTTGGTAGATACGTTGGAGGGTATTAAATGGTTACGGATTCTAAAAAAAAATTTTTAGTCTATGTTACACTTATTGGCCAGGGAATATAACATAAAAACAATACGACTACTGCCACTAGGAAAAATAGTTTCCTACGTATGTCAAGAGGCGTATGATCGTTCAGTGGTGGAGGATGTTTTGCACCACCCATCATTAGGATTATAACAAATGCAAAAAACCACCATCCAGTAAATATCATTATAGCTACTGCTGCCCAGCCGATATATTTCTGTTTTTCTCCAAATACCGCTCTAAATATATGTCCTCCATCTAGCTGTCCAGCTGGTAAAAGATTTATCGAGGTTATCAATAATCCTACCCATCCTGCAAAAGCTACTGGGTTTAGACTTAACCCAAAACCTTGAGGTATGTTGAGTAAAACCTCTGATAGTAACATAAATAAAAGCGACATACCAAGTATGGGTTCACCTGAAGCTACCTGTCCTACATCTACAATTTCTGAGTTGGCTATCCCTATAGCGGTGACTGGTAAAGCCACTATGAATCCAGCTACCGGTCCAGATATCCCTACATCAAACAACGCTTTTTTATCATGCATGGGCTCCCGGCTAGATATAATTGCTCCAAAAGTACCGATGTTAAAATTTGGAAGTATAGGTGGAATCGGCATCAGATAGGGTAGAGAGGTTTCTATTCCATGTTTTTTTGAAATAAAATAATGCCCCATTTCATGGACTAGTAAAATACTGAGTAAAGGCAAAGCAAAAAGTAATGCTCCATAGAAAAGGTTCACAGGTTTAAATACATCTAAAATGGTGGGTATACTCCATATGTCAAAATATCCCATATATATTATAGAACCTGTTAAAACAGTGGTTATAACAGTAGCGATAAGTAGAAGCGAATTTACCCATACAGGTTTAGTTTTCTTATCAGATTTTTTTATGATATATATGAGATCTTCGCCGCCTTCTTCTCTTAATAGAGGGATATATCCTTTTTTTGAAAGCGATTTCCGTAGGTCGTCAAATTTTTTTTCTAGATCATCTTTGTTTAAATTGATGTAAAAAGCAGCGGTTTTAACATTATATTTCATATCATAAAAAGGAAAACGCTGACCTACTTCTTTTTTTAGAAGTTCCAAATCAAGATTGGTTTGTTGTTGGTTAAACGAGTTAAAAGGATTCCATTTATTAGGCATATTCTTTTTCTATTTCCTGGAAAAAAGAAGTTTCTTATAAAACCTTTCCATTA
>JAZKSG010000058.1:0-6080 GCA_036626215.1 Thermoplasmatota archaeon | reverse complement strand
TGACTGAGAGATTTACTTAAAATGTAGGTTTTGTCCTAATCTGATAAAATAGTTAAAACACACTGGCAAAATTAGATTCATTGAAACAGAATACCAAGAAACTTAATTTAGTTGATATAAATCAAGAATAATATTTTTTGATTAACTCCTTAGTGGAAAATGCTTTTACACAACTTTGTTTTTTTAAGGCTTTATCATTACTCCAAACCGCACAATTCAATTTCATAGCAAGAGCAAAATAATCAACATCGTTTTGATCAGGGCAAACTTTTTTTTGCTTTAGAAATTAAATCTTTAGTTTCCTCATTAGGAATAAAATTTATCCTTTCACTTAAAATCCGCATTAACCTGTCAAAATCTTGATCAGTTCTTTTCGTCTTATTTTTAATATACCTTCGATATTTTCCAAACTCATCCAAAAGAAACTCTGGTGCAAAAAGATGAATCGTGTCCTTAAACAGTAATTCCTCAGTTTTTCCCTTCTTTATAAGCAGCGAAAAAAGTATATTTGCATCGATTACAAGATCCATCAGCTATCTTCTCTTAGACAGTTTCTTATTTAATTCTCTACCAAGCTTTATAGCTTCCTCTTCAGATAAATCACTTTGTTCTTTAAATTTTTTAAGAAACTCAAGATCAGAAATTTTCTCTTTAAAAGCCTCTCTTGCTACTGCACTCCAATTAATCTCGATGAATGAATCCATTTTTTTCTTAAGGTCTTCTGGAATAGACAAAGTTATATTTACCACACATATCACCAATGAATTACTTGTTTGTACATATATTATGTGATTATATTTAACTTTTTGGGTTGAAAGTAGTTGAAATGTAATTTTTACTGATGTATTCTGTGATAACATAGTTGCTTCTTTTTATTCTATGTATGTACTTTTTTTTCTCCAATGATTGAAGTAAGTTATGCACACGGTTGCTTTTCCAGTTAGTTAGTCTTTTTATTTCTTTTACACCAAATAATGCAAAATCTTTTTCTGTTAAGGTTGTTAAAATATAGGATTCTAAGGGGGAAATACCACTATATCTCATATTCTCTTGTGTTGGTTGTTTCCATTATATAAACATGTTTTATAGTATCTTATTGTTCGTGTCATAAATTGTATTGATAAAATTTTTTATTCAAACTCATAATAATCATATTGGTTGAAGACAGCAATAGAAATGTTTTTTTCTGGAATCTGAGTTCTATGTTGTATCGCTCTTTTGTAAGCTGTTAGTTGTCCAGCATGACGTTCTGGACGACGGAGATTAGGTTTATAATCTAAAACATAAAGTTTACCGTTTCGTATCTGAATGAGGTCAATATGTCTCGTTAATGTTGTATCGATGTCAAACAAACGTGTCTCCTCTGGTTTAAGAAAAACTGGTAGCTCAGTGCATACCGTGGATGAATCATTAAGTAGGAAGAATTGTTCAACGGCTTCATGATCTGACTGTTTTTTGGTTTTCATTGCTAATGCAAAATGGGTGAGATCTGAAGCGATGGTTTCTTTTTGCTTTATTTTTATATCTTGGTTGATACAGCATTGTGATGCACGAGGTCCACTTAGAAACATTGTTGTAGGAAGTTTTCGTTCTACCCAGTTAATGTAGCGTTTTAGTTGCGGGAGTTGTTTACCTTTTAGGTTGAGTTTCAGATGATGGTAGGTGAATGGATATATTTGTTGATGATGAAACCTATGTGTTGTGGTTAGGTTTTCTGGGTCTATCGTGTATTGTTTTCTTAGTTTAAGAAGGGTAAGAATTTTCCGGTAAGAGTTTTAGTTTTTTTAACTGGGTGTCCTTTGTTGTATTGTTGGAGGGTGTAAAGTATTACACGCAGTGGGTACTGTGTATACGGCTGAGTCTTATCTGTGAAATATTTTTTGCATTTTTTACAGTAGTATTTTTGGATGACTCCTTCTTGGGTTTGCCGTAAACCTGCTTTTATGGTTTGTTTTTTTGAATTGCAGTATGGACATTTCATAGATTTTCAACTCAGACAACAATTAATATGTATATATTAAAATATTTTCTGTATTATTTTTATTATGTGTGGTGTAAACTGAAACTTTTGCAATCAAAAAATTGGCTTTTTGGGAGAAATGATAAGGATTGCCATCTGACAAGGATGCATGCAAAAGATGGCTTATATCTGACAGATTCAGCAGGTGAAAAAGTGTTTTTTTGGGTTGACAATATCTCCTTCGGAATCAGAAAAAGAAAAATTTGATCTACTTGCTGGGTTTGAAAGGCAAAAGGTGTAAGTCGTCCGTAGAAAAACAACATCCAAAAGTCAAATCGAAAAGATTAAAAATAGTTTAATCTTATAAGAATGTATGTCGGTTTTTGATAAATGGAAATGGATAAAACGAAACTGGACATACATCCTAGAAGAAGCATTTCAACTAGATTTAGTTTTTGTAGGCGGCACCGCGCTAAACCTAACTATATTTAATGAATACCGTTCCTCAGAAGATATCGATTTATATGACCCTAACGCAAACAACATCGGCACTATACATGAAGAAGAAACAACGAAACAGTTGACCAGAAGACTGAAAAAGAAAGGTTTTGAAATAAAATCAAAAAATAACCACACGCTATATGTTGGCCCTAACATAAAAATAGATGTGTTCAACAACGGAACATCATATAACAGTATTGAGAAAAAAACTGTGAATCAAACAAATATTTATCTATTCGATATACAAACTTACGCGGATATGAAAATGAATTCACTTTTATGCAGATCCATTTTTGATGCACGTGATCTCGTTGATCTTTTCATAATGAAAAAAAAGACCAAATGCAGATTATCATTCCCTAAACAGGATTGCGATGTTATTGAACAGAAATATGATAGCCGATTGAAAGAGATTAAAAACACAACAAAAAAGGATTTACTTGTCTTTCAAACTAGAAAACAGATTGATAAACTTCACTATGACGAGTTTGATGAATTCAGGAGGTGGACATATGACTGGTTATCAGAATTTCGTTGACATCTTTGATAGTGGAATTTTTATCAAATCAGATGAGGTTAAAAAAAAGTATTCATTTCAAAAAGCTCTTTCATCACTATATGTCATTCCAACGTTTTTTAGAGGAATATATTATATTCCAACATCTCGAGAGCGGAAGGGGCATTTTATCGAAAATAAACAAGATTTTTTTGCATCTTTGTTCAACGTTAAATATGGGAGAAAACAATGGTATTGGGGGTTGAGCACTGCCGCCCGTCATTACGGTTTAGAATGGAGCACTACTAGAATTCTAGAAATTGTGACCTTGGAAAAAACTAAAACAGTTAAGGTTTCTGAACGGGTTTCCTCCTTGCAGGATAAAAGCTCTTATCGGTCTGAAACACTCGCTCAGTTTTATGATTCACTTGATGTAAACATCATCTATGTACATAAAGGAGATCGAAAAAATTTTGAATCCGTTAAAATCGACGATGTGTTGGGTCCTATTTGTACTAAAAATCAGCTTTTCAGAGATGTTGAATTTTATCGTTCGAAGGTTAGAGATCAACGGTTGAAAAGAATATACGATAGAATACTTGAAGAATTTTGAGATAGTACGATTATTTTCTAGTTATTTTATTATAATAATTTATTCCTTCAGCTACAGCAACGGCACCTGCTGGCAAAAAATTCTCGATATTTAGGTATTCATTAATGAAATTTTTAAAATTATCACTACCAATTTCTACTTCCCATATTGATCCCTCCCAATTACCTCCAAAAAATTTCTTACTTTTTTGATAAACCTTATTATCCTTAATATGAAGTACAACAGTTAACTCCGGTTTTAATGTAGTTAAATCAATAAGAAAACCTGTTGGAATAACTTCATAATGGTCATTATTATCATCAATTTCAGTTGAATCACTTAACCCGAGTAATTCACCAGGGATAAAAGATTCCTTTACTTCTTTACCGTTCTTCTTAACAGTTATTTCACCTTTTTTCATTTTAAAAATTTGGAAAGGATCCGCTCTACGCAATTTTTTGTCAGCTTCATCTAGATGATATACCTCCTCCAAAAGTTCCCTAAGTATAGTATATGAAAAATTGAATTGACGATTTACTATTTCTCTTGTAAATGTACTCAAAGGTTGAAAAGTACCTGCAGGTACAACATGATAAAAACCAGGAAATTCAATTTGATCAGACCCTCTTTTTTGAAAAAATGTACAATATTTATCTTTATTCCTATCCGGTCCAACACCTTCTTCCATTTTCATTAATACAAAAATGTTAATACCAATTTTTGTAGGTCTATCATTAAAATTATCAAAATTAGTTCCAATTTTTTCTCTAATAATAAATCTTTCGGGTAATAAATTTTTTAGCTCTGAAAATTCTTGTTTTATGTTATCTTTATCATCATGAGTATACAGATAGATATAAAGCTCTTTTAAAATTAATTCATAAAAATCAACGTAATTATAATAACATCCTTTAATAAATTCTAACTCTAATTTATCTCCAACTTTGTCAATATTTTTAAGATCAAAGGTTACATCATTCCATATTTTTTTATCAATTGAACGAAGAAATTCTGAATATCTCAGCACATCAAAATTGGCTAAAAATTCTTTTGTTCTCTCATACAATAAATGATTTTTTCTGTTAAATTCCTCTAATTTTATCTTTGGATCTTTTATATTTATTGCTAAATTTGGGTTACTGCTTTTAAACCAACCATCTTTATAAACTACTGGGAATTTATAAAGTAAATCATTTTTTCTTCTGATTTTTATCTTATAACCTTTCAAATTTTTTCTAAAATAATCTACATTAATCGAATTCCATTCATTCTTTATTGTATTCTCTAATTCATAATAACTAAATAATTTATTATATGTCCGTTTATATTTTGATATATTTGTAGCAGGGGACTTACATACGTTTTCAAAAATCTTCTCTAATCGATTTTTTTTTCTATAAGTATTTGTTTTGAAATAGTTATAAATTAATATTATGATAGTAATTAAAAATCCAATTACACTAACTATAAATCCAGTAATTTCTAACATCCGGCAAACGCTAAATAATATGAATATATTTATTTTTAAGTTTTCTTGTTACTATAACATACAACTTAGATTTTTCAATTGCAGTATGGACATTTCATAGATTTTCAACTCAGACAACAATTAATATGTATATATTAAAATATTTTCTGTATTATTTTTATTATGTGTGGTGTAAACTGAAACTTTTGCAATCAAAAAATTGGCTTTTTGGGAGAAATGATAAGGATTGCCATCTGACAAGGATGCATGCAAAAAAATATCTGATAATAGGATGGATATGAATTGGTTAGCTGACATCTTTTGCATGTAATCTATCTGACAGGTTTCGCAAGAAAAAAAAAACAGATTGCAGGGATACTTTTTTATACAACCAACACCATTTTTCGCTTTAAAAGTTTAACATATTTGTTAAGTTTGTGATGTGATATTATGTTGTGGGGAGATATAATCTCTACCAGTAAAAAAATGGATACTTCAGCAGAACACGTTTTTAGAGAATACATGCAAAAAACAGTGCTTACAGTACTAAGCCGTAATGGATATTTTAACAAACTTGTTTTTCAAGGAGGCACAGCTCTACGGTTATTCTATGGAAACCCCCGGTTTTCTGAGGATATTGACCTGGTTGTTAAACAGAGTGAAAAAAAGATAGATGATACAGCATTATCTTCAAAAATTGAAACTTTTGCTAAAGACTGGTTTCCCTTTCTAAATCAGGTATCTGTAACCCAGCAAAAAAACACCTCTGAAATGCAGCGTTTTATCGTCAAAACAAAAGGAGAACAAAAATCTCAGATAACCCGGATTCATATTGAAATAGCATATGTGCCTTCTTATATAAATCAACCAAAAATTTTAGATTTTCCTCCTCTAAACCCAGCGGTTAGAGTAGAGGAGCTCGTTGAGATTTTAGCGGATAAACTCACCGCAGTAGGGTGTAGATCTTACGTCAAAGGACGAGATTTATGGGACATATATTTTCTTACAGAGGAAAAAAATGTTGATACATCCACGGATCTGATATCTAAAAAAATTGCTGATT
>JAZKSG010000057.1:0-6108 GCA_036626215.1 Thermoplasmatota archaeon | reverse complement strand
ACTACTATAACTAGGTTTAACCATTCCTTCAGACTTTTTACTTTTATTTTTTTCATATCTTAAATCGTTGTCTTTGTTTTTTCCAGCCGGTGTATGTTTACTTTCATATTTGTCTCTACTCCTGTATTCAGTTCCTGAATTATGTATATTAGCAAAAACAGCTTTCTGCTGTTTACGTTCCATATCTTTAACTCTTTTCATAAAAAACCCATTTTTATACTAAAAAGATATATCTTACCATGTATGGTTAATTTCTTCTTTTCTCTTACCATCTGGCATAGCATAGCTAGTTACTATATCCAGATTACACTCTTCCCTGGAGTCTCGACAGGGCACAGGGAAACTCTCTATTTTCTGTTTCTCTCCTGTCTTTTTTGCTATCTCGAAGAGTCTTCTTTCTTTCTCTTCTTTTTCCTCTTCTTTCTGTTTACTTATTGTTTCTTCTTTCTCTACTTTTTTTTCCGCTTTCCTTAAATATTCGAGAAAGATTTCTCTGTCAAACTCTATAGATGTTGTTTTACCAGAAAGAGGTAACTCTTCCCGTTCTTCCCTTATTTTTTCCAATTCATCTTCATATCCCTTTATTGCTTTTTCTCCTTCCCAACGTATCCAGCCTTTTTTTCTTCCTGTTTGCTCTAATTTTTTAGGGAGTTTGTAATATCTCCCATCTTTGAAAACCTCTTCTGCTCTTTGTTTTATTTTCTCAGCTTCGTCATCTTCTTCTATAAATTTTAAAAAACCGAAATTATTGTTTGTGTTAAATGTTATTTTTTTCTCTTTTTTCTCTTTCATTCTTTTAGTCCTCCATGATGTTCTTAAATCGTTGTCTTTGTTTTTTCCAGCCGGTGTATGTTTACTTTCATATTTGTCTCTACTCCTGTATTCAGTTCCTGAATTATGTATATTAGCAAAAACAGCTTTCTGCTGTTTACGTTCCATATCTTTAACTCTTTTCATAAAAAACCCATTTTTATACTAAAAAGATAAGCACCATAACTCAATGTCAATATACCAAGAATCAAAGTAAACATACCAAGACCAATATGTACACGATGTGTCACCCAAGTAGATAACAAAGACACCGTTCCAAAAAACATATAGATTATAGGGCTAACAAAATGATAACTACTAGTATCACGGTTGTTTGTCTCTATCTGTTCAACATTAAACAAATAAGTTAATCCAAGAAGAACAGTAGCAAAAATCAAAAGCCCTGCAACCAATGCTTTGATATTCATTTATTAAACTCCAAATTTAAAATGTAAAACTAAAACAATAAAGATTGCAACAATTAAAACCAGAATCAACTCGTTACGAGTTTCTTCAGAAGTTATATATTCTTTAAAAGACTCGACTGAAATCTCACTTGTAGAACCAGCGAAATGACCATAAGCACCAATAAATAAATCAGAAAGAATCAATATTGCAAAAATAAAAAAAGAGACTTTTGGTTTCAATCTTTATCACACTCTTAAAAAAGTAAAAACTCCTGCTATAAGAACAAGTAGATCATCAATCCATCCAAACAATGGAATAAAATCAGGAATTATGTCAAATGGAAAGATAAAGTAGACGAATACTATTATAAAAATAATTATACCTAAGATTATTTTATTCATAAATCAACCTTTTTTAAATATGTTTTTTTTCTACTGTATACAATTTAGGGCAAAGTTTATAAACCCCTTACTGTATACAGTATATTGTGAGTAAAATGAATAAAAAAGAAATAAAAAAAATAAAAGAAGGCCAAATCGAAGCCGAGAGGCAGGAAATGAATTTTATATTAGATGAGACAACAGATCTCTATACTTT
The DNA here is from genome assembly GCA_036626215.1 of Thermoplasmatota archaeon. Taxonomy (GTDB): domain Archaea; phylum Thermoplasmatota; class E2; order DHVEG-1; family DHVEG-1; genus JAZKSG01. Next base: position 4,293 of record JAZKSG010000057.1, on the reverse strand, counting down.
TGAAATAGTAACTAAAACAGAAACTTACGGAGAATACGACTTCCTGGAGATCTGTGAAAAATACGGAGAAAAAAGCTGGGAATTCCTTGAAAGAAAATTGAGTGATAGTATAATGAATAAATTAAAACAGAATGCTAAAAAAGTGGATCTACAAGCAGATGTCTTCAATCATCATCAAACTGATGAAATAATACACGAATTGATGTTTGAATTTGATAAGCAATACTTAGATAAAGATGAAATAGAAGAAATCAAAGAATTTGTGGAGGACTGATAAGATGAAAAATTGTAATAAATGCGGAAGTGAGAATATAGATGTGACTCACGACGGTCGCATCTACTGTTATGATTGCCAATCTTGGACGATGAATAAAGAGGAGGACTGATAAGATGGATAGAAGCGAAGCGAAAGAAGAGAGCGAAGAAGCGAAGAACGAAGCCGAGAGGCAGGAAATGGTAATAGAGATAACAAAAGACAAAGAAGGATTATGGAGAGGGTTTATCATAAAAAACGATGAAACAATTTATGATACGGGATTCATGGGACCTTTCGACAAAGCGGAACTAGGTGAGGATAAACACACCTTTAATAATGTAATTGGATCAATAAGAGAATATATAAAAGAAAAAGATGAGGTCTGATCGGATGGACTTCGAGATAAAAGAAACAATGAAGACAATAATTATATTGTATGTGATAAGATGAGTGCGAAAGCAGAAGGAAAAAAAGACCTGTTCCCAAGATGGTTACCTGAGTTCAGTATTGAAGAAGGTGGCGATGGTTTCTTTGTCATCCTACAGCAAACAATAGACAGTAAATACGAAAAGAAAATAAAGAAACATTTTGAGAAGTATTTTAAAGATGTTAGTTGGTGTCCTGATCCAGATAGTCATGGAAAAGAAGCAATAGCTGTATTGAACTGTTTTTACCCTAAATTCAAAGAGTGAAAAGGGTATGGTTAAGAGAGAGGCACCTAAAAGATGCCCTTCTTGTGAAGTGGAATATAAAGGTCATCGAAAAGGAAAATATAAACCAGCATTAAAAAGTATATATGAACATCAAGGGGCTAGTGGAAACTTTGTAAAAGTAGGTTATCGTTGTCCTAATTGTAATCGTTTTTTTAAAACTGACGAGATCTAAATCTCTTTATTCTTTTTTGCTTTATAATACTCATAATTTATTGCTTTATTCCAGTTTTCCATATTTTTCTTTTGAATTTCTTCCTGACTTGGACCACTTGGATCATGTGGTTTAACCTCATATTTAATATGTTTATTAGCCCTATCCATAACAATCAGTTGTTTACATATCTTTTTTTGTTCTTCAGTTAGATAGTATTTATCCATAAATTCTTTAACTCTTTTTTCTTTAGACCAAGTACTCAGTTCATCGGTTTCTACATGTCCATTACTAGGATTCTTTTTTAAAGAAACATTACCATCAAAACAATAGCACCAGACACCACAGCATTATAAGCACCATGAAACGCAATACTAGCACCAAGATTTATCTTCTCATACAAAACACAAAGAAGCAAACCCATAACAATAGCAACAAAAATTAAACCAAAATCGCCACCATAACTAGCAGTATGAAAAATACCAAACAAAACAGATGACAAAATATAAGCCAAAAAAATATTTACTTTCTTAAGTTTCTCAAACAAAACACCCCGGAAAATCAACTCCTCAGATGTTGAAACAATACCAATATGAAACAAAGCAGTAGGAATAACCTGTTCACCAAGAATCTTTTCTATACCAGTAAACCAAAAACCAAAATCAGAAAAAATATTAAAAACAATAACAAAAATAGGAAGACAAATCAAAAAAGTAAGAATATTTTCACTAGTAGTACTATGTTTCAAATCATCAGGAAGATTTTTAGTGACACTAAGAAACAAAGCCACACCAGAAATATAAAACAAGATACTATAGGTCCAGCTGCTATTCCAATAAGAAAGATTGTTTTCACCGTTAATAAGCATCCAGAAAGCAAAAACAGCGTAAACAATACCGAAAGTAAGATACTTCAAATTATTAAGAGTTTTTTCCGCATCAGATTTAACAGAACCAGATAAAGTTTTAGACATAACATAAAAATAAAAAAAAAGGGAAGAATAAGAAGGAAATCAGGTACTCACCTCTGAACCGTCATCTTTCCTTCAAAAAAATAACAGAAGAAACACCAATATCAAGGAATCGAACCATTGTATATTAGAAAAAAATAAAAAAGGGAAAAAACCAATTTCCCCAATATTTTATAGATCACTACCGTTTATTTAGCAGCTACCCCAGGTATCAATAACAGTTAATGTAGCAGTATAAACCTGACCACAAACCTCAACCTGGAAAGATACACTGTCTCCAGCATCAAGATATTTCACAGCATCATCATTGAACTCGACATCTAACTGAACATATTCTGTGGAACCAAGATCTACAGTGACATAATCACTTTCTTCAGATGTTGTTCCATCAGTGGTCCAAGTTAGATCACGTTCTCCGCTAGATGCCTCTTCAAATAAATATCTTGTCTCGCTATCCTCATAAAATGTTTTATCAGGATTTAGGACTCTGCATACTGCAGTAGCCATCTGTGTACCCTCTGACAGACCGATAGATTGACTTGGAGAAACACTCCAATTAAAAACAGGTTCAGAATAGACACTATCGTTATCATCATCATACAATGTACCAGCTGATTTATTAATATAAATCATACCGGTAAAAGTATTTTCGTCATCATTATAGCTGTTATCAGTACCTGCACTATTAGTTGAAACATCCCAATCTACATCAGGAGTAATAGTTCCAGTTGCAGTAGGGGTTGTTTCAGTTGGTATCGATACAAAACTAAGTACAAGACCCGCAATCACAAGAACAACAAGTATAGAACCAAGAGGTTTAGCCATACTAGCTGGTGCTTTAAAAGCATAAGCTAAAAAACCAACAATTACAGCTACAATAATCAAACCCCATCCAATCGGAAGACCAAACATCTGATACTCATCACCAATTGGTTTAGCAGCAACAGATTGCACTAACCCGATCAACACTAGCGTAAATAGAGACAGACTCATCAATATATTTTTTTTCTTCATTTTTCACGCCTCCTGCACCTGTTTCTCCACAATCGACCAAATGAACCGATGCCGCCTCACCCAGTCTGTGAAGTATTAAGTGAAAAGCCACATGTGGAGAACAGAAATTTTGTCAAACAAAAAAACCCACCGGGTCTTCTTGCTGTGACCATAAAAAAAAATCTAAAATTTAAAAGAAACAATATCTCCAGGGAGATTCCTATGAATAAAATTAGGATTCTCAGAAAACTTATCCGAAAGATAATCAATTATTTCTTCTTTGGATCTACAATTTTGGAAAATAAAATTTTCATACTCATTTTTTTGGTTATATGGTAAACCCTTACGAGTAAAAATCTTATCAACTAACTCTTTAATATTTCTTTTACTAATAATGTCTTTATTATATTTATCTGGTTCATTAACAATATAATTTAATTGTTTAATATATCCATGGCCGCACATAGTACAAAAAGGTTCAACATATCCATCTCTTGTAAAATCACCAGATGGAGCAGGATTAGCAGATTTCATAAAACCTTGTTTACAGTTATTACAAACAAAATCAAGATTTGTATGACAGACTTTACAGAAACGTTTCTGTACAACATTCAAACCAAAAGATTTTGTTGTTTTATCAATCTCAGTTTCATCAAAAAACTTTTTACAATTTCGACAATAAAAATCCTTAGAAATAAAAAATTCCTCCATATTTTTCGATGCTATAAGCTAAAACTGTGGCACACCAACCACAGACTATAGTGTACAAAAAATCAATTAATTTAGCTATATTTCCGGAATCCAAACAAATTTTTTTATATTACTCTCCTTTTTGTCATTCCCATTATATAAACATTTCGTAAAAAAGGGCGGGGAAAACCCACTTTTTTGTTTAAATAAATTTAAAAAAGTAAATATTTTATTTGTTATCATTCAAAAAATTGTTTTCAATTCTTTTAGCTTTACGAAAACAATCAGAACAAAGTAATATATCAGATCCATTATTAGACTTCTTTCCATTACTAGACTGATGGAAAAAACCCCAATCCGCTGGAATCTCTGGAAGTTTATAATGTTTCTTCAAAAACAGACTACGTTTACTAACTAATTCTTTGGTTTTATTACAACGTTCACAATTAATCCTACAAACCATTTCCAAACCCATAAAATCTTTTCACCTCCTACAAATCTTTTATTTAACTTTTAGTAT
>JAZKSG010000056.1:0-6117 GCA_036626215.1 Thermoplasmatota archaeon | reverse complement strand
ATCCCGCCCCCGACATCTTTATATTCAAAAATTAAATAAAAACAATAATTTGTTAAAATTTAGAAAAATGTTTTATAAAACTGAGTAGCATCTTTACATTAATTCGATAATTAGCTTATATGGATTTTAATGTTCTACAAAGATATCAGCTGGAAAGCCATTCCCATAGAGGGATGTATTCTATTTTTTTACCGTTGATTTCTACCTTTTTTCTGGTATCTCCTGTTATTATGATTCCTTTCTTTAGATCGAATTTTTCTAGGCCTTGTATCAAAGATTTTAACTCTCTTTCTCTTGCTTTAGAGACATCATAGCATACTTGTATTAATTTTTTAATTGAATCATTTTCTTTTACTAAAAAATCTACTTCTATGTCCTGATGTCGCCAATAGTATATCTCATCATATTTGTTGTAAAGTTCAAGGAATACAGTGTTTTCATACAATCGTCCTAGATCATCGCTGAATTTAAAACCAACTGAGTTTCTTATGCCGTTATCTATGCAGTATATTTTTTTGGGGTTAAACTGTTGTTTTTTTATGGAGTATGAAAACATGGATAGTTGAAAGAAAAAGTAGCTTTCCTGCATATGATGTATGTAGCTTGATATTGTGTCTGAGGAAACACCTAAATGCTTTGCTATTCTGGAGTAGTTGAGCATGTTTGTGAAATTGGATAGCAGATAGTTTTTTAGTTTTTCTACTTTTTCTGGTTTGTTTATACCTGAACGTTTGATTACATCCCGGTATAGTATACTGTCAGAATAGAAACGAAGTAGTTCTTTCTTTTTTTCTTCGTCATCTTCCAAAATTATTTCGGGAAATCCTCCCCATTGCAGATATTCTCTTAGATAATGTTTGATTTTAGATTTTTTTGAAAGAAGATCCGCTCGATTTTTCCATTTCATATCCTTAGCTTTTAGTAGCTCGCTAAAGGAGAATGGATAGATGTCGAAGTAGATGAAACGACCTGCTAGAGCTGAACTGAGTTCACTTTTGAGAAGTCTTGAGCCGCTGAGAAATATTTTTGTTTTTTCATCTAAATCATATATTCTTTTAATCGTTTTCTCCCAGTTTTTGATTTCCTGTATTTCATCTAAAAAAATATATGTTCTTCCCTGAGGGTTAAACATTTCTTTGTGTTTTTCTCTAACTTTTTCTATCAAATTTTCTTCTTCAACTCTTTCATCATCGCATTTGATAAACAATATATTCTCCTTTTTGACTTGTTTGAGTAAATTATTGATAGTTATATACATGAGTGTGGTTTTTCCAGCCCTTCTGCATCCTGTTATTGGAATGATTTCTTTTCGTTTTAACCACTTGTTTAATCTTGTTTGGATGTCTCTTTTTGTGTAGTCTAATTCAAAGTCGTCTGCCCACCATGGGTTCCATTCTACTAATATCTCTTCATCCATATTCTACACCGATGTGATTGTATATCAAAATATAAAAACAAGGTTTTTAAGACTTTCGAATGAAATTGAAGGATTTAGATGTTTTTGTCTATTCTATTCGTAGTTATTAGCATTATCTTACTATCTCAGTAGAAATATATTATAGTAACATAGATCACAGCATATAGAATAAAAACCGATTTATCTCAACAAAAAGGATAGAAAGATTCCTTCTAAACTACAATTTACAATATAGAAAAAAGTAGAAACATTGAACCTGTAATTCTTGTTTCCACCCCCTGACACTATTGTTAAAATAAACATTCAGTTCTCACCGAATGATTTTACAAATTTTTTTTATCCAATTATTTTACTTATTCTTTTGTTTAAATCTTCTATATCGAAAGGTTTCTCAATGTAGTCGTGCCCTAGATATCTTCCAGCGTTTTTTGCGATATTATCTGATCGTGCTGTCAAAAAAACTACAGGTATATTTTGCCATCTGCTATTTTCTTTGATTTTGTCGTATGTTTCCCATCCGCTTATACCGGGCATCATGATGTCTAGGAGTATTAGGTCTGGTTTTTCTTCTTTTAGTAATTCTAGACATTGTTCTCCACTTTTAGCAGTGTAGACACTATAATTTTCGTTAAGATCTTCTAATCCTTCTTTTAATGTATATATAGTTTCAAGATTGTCATCTACAACCATAATTTTTTTAGTCATTCTTTATCCTTCTCAGCTTTTTTTAAAGTAAAATAAAAAGTACTTCCTTCTCCTCGACCGTTGCTTTCAGCCCATATCTTCCCGCCGTGTTCTTCTACGATCCTTTTGGATATCGTGAGACCTAAGCCGGTGCTGTTTACGTCATGTCTAGACGCATCTGCTTTATAGAACTCATCAAAAATACGGGTAGCTTCCTCCTCTGTCATCCCTAAACCATCATCTTGAACAGCGATTTTAATTTCCTCCTTCTGTTCTTCTGCATGGAGAATTATTTTTCCACCCCCTGGAGTATATTTAGCTGCATTTGAAATCAGGTTATCAAAAAGTTCTTCCAGTCTTAATTCGTCTCCCTCGACAAATAAATCTTTGTTTATCTCGTTTTTAAATTCCAAATTTTTTTCTTCAAAATTAATCTGATGTTTTGAAACCACAGATTTACTAATAGATTGTAAATTCACTTCATCGGTATCAAATTTTATTTCAGAAGAGTTCAACTTAGCTAGGTAAAGAGTTTTAGAAACAAGATCTCTCATATAGTTGACACAACCAATAGCTACCTCTAAACGTTCCTCCGTCTTCTCATCATCTACATTTTCCTTAATCATAGGTAGTAGTGTGTTTAGAGGGGTGAGAGGTGTTTTTAGATCATGTCCTAGTTGGTTGATAAATTCTTCTTTTTGTTTCAAAAGTTTTCTAACCTGCTCAGTTCTTTTTTCAACTTTCTCTTCAAGGTTTTCATTAAGATCCATCAATTCCTCTTTTGTCTCTATAAGCTCCCGGTTAGTTTTTATCAAATTCTTTGTTCTTTCCTCAACCTTTTCCTCAAGATTTTCTTTTGCTTCCTTTAACTCGTCCACCAATCTTTTGATTTCAGTTAAATCCCTAGCTGTAATCAAAATACCTCTAAATTCGTCGTTATCATATATTGCAGTTGCAGATATATTCGCAGGGATTTGTTTTCCATCTTTTGTTAACAATTTAGCATCTATACCCTCCAGTTTTTTATTTGACAGAAGGTCTGCTAAAAAACGAGTTTTTTCTCTTTTAGTTTTCTCATTTCTTCTGGAGGATAATGATAATATTTTGTCTATATCTTTTCCTCTTAATTCTTTGTTTGTATAGCCAAGTAGAGTCAAGGCAGACCTGTTTGCATTAACTATCTTTTTGTCTTCGTTTGTAACGATCAATGAATCAGACATCGTATCTACGATTATATCGGCGGTTTCAGTAGGAGATAACTCCATGAATCCATATTTCATCATCGCATAGCCGACTATAGCTGAAAATAGTAGTAGGGATAGAGAAGCCATGGGGAAAACATTCAAACCAAAGAGAGGAGGTATTAAGTTTGTACCTGTTGTTAATGTTACTACCACTATAATTCCAAAAGTGAGTAATCTCATTTGTTTTTTCTCAGATTTTTTTAAGATTTTATCTCCCAGATAATAAGATTTTATAAAATTTGCAGTTGCAAAAATTATACAAAATAAAAACCAACTAATCAATATCGGTGAAGTGACTCCACCTAATACTACTCTATATCCCCATTGAGATTCTACCACGTTTTGTGGAGAAACAAACAAGTTGAATAGTACGTATAAAAATACTCCAGTTGGATATAAAAATTTTAGAAAATCTGAGTTTTTTAAACCAAAATTTTTTTCATCCAAAATGTTTTGAGGGTACAAAAATAAGAAGTTTATGAGTACTACTGGTGCTATAGCGATTACCGAATAACAGAGTCTACTCCAAAGTAATGCAGTAGATACATTAGGAGATATACGGACTAATAGTTCTGTTAATGAAAAAACAGCAAAAAACAGAACCAGCAAAGAAAAAAATATATGGCTTTTCTTCTCATGATTTACAAAAAGGACGTATAGAGCGATTAGCAGGGTGAAAACGGTAGATGATATAGGGATAAATAAACTATAATCCATAGATTTGATCTCATAACCCCTTTTAAATACATTATTTGTTAATAGCTTATATTTCTTTCCGTTTATGTTAAGTATATTCAGTAAAAACTAAATATATTATTCATACTAATTTATATATTGATGATTATGGAAATAGATGATTTTTTAAAATTTAAACTAAGGGATCTGTTATGTGACAAGGCAAAAATTAAACATGATTTTAGAGAAATTTGCAATGAGTTAAATAAAAAATTAGAAACAAACTTTGGAAGAGAGAAAATAAAGACAGAACTACGTGACCTTGTAATATATGACATTTTAGATGGAAGCAGATCTACTTTAAGCAAAGATATCAAAAATATAGATCCAAAAGCTGAAGGAGGCTTATTTGCAGTTAATCTAATCCATACATTGCATGCAATAGGTGGAAAAAGCTGTGTAATCCTTGTTCACACTTCATATAACAGAGAACGAGGAAAAAAAGAATTCAACAAAATTTTAGAAAGAATAAAGATAGGTGGATTAATAATAGAAAAATATGTAAAAGAAAACAATATGCCCTGTTCTTGTGTTTATATCAACGATAAATATGAACATAAAAAACTGCTTGAAAGGGTGAACAATAGAAGAAACATTGATAATAATAGACTAAAATCTTATTTCCTGTTTGACTATAATGAAAAATGGATAGCAAGTAAGAAAGGCAGAGAAGCTGTTGATAAGCTACCTAATATTGATGTCCATATAAGGCATACAAAATTTCAGATCTCTGGAGGATGTATCCCTGATAAAATGACTCGCTCTGTCTTTCTTTATTCACAAAACGGTACAGTATATACCAACTGGAACCCTCGTGAATTTATCACTCTTGTGGCATTGTCTCTACTTGCGAAGATTTTGCATAAAGGAGAACCATTAAGCAAAACATATAACAATTTTGAAGAAATCAAACACAGATATAAAAAAAGAGATCTCGAACTTTTCAACAGAGTTATAAAATTAGTTGACAAACCTCGTAAGTTGTGTATTTTTGGTTCACCAAAAGGTGTTTTTCATGTCTACTTTTAGAGGAGTGTGCTTGTGTAATAAATGATAAAAAAATTTAGTATTTTGGATACAGATATACTTGCTTTCCATACTGTAGGATATAAAATATTTCTGATCAATGTGTTTTCTCATATAATGTAGAGGTTAGGAGATAAGTTCAAGATGGAATACTATAATGGCAAATTCAACTCAATTTTCTTTGACCTTGGGGGGACACTCATATCGCTTAACTCTTTGTTTTCCTCCATGCTTACCACCCTGCAAAGATATCTAAACAATAAAGAGAAACTTGATATGGTTGTAAAATGGGCACAAATTACTTATGAACTCCTAAATGAAGTTAGATACAAACAGTTTCTGTCTATAAAAAAGAATCATAAAGAGGCTTTGGGAGAAACATTGAAGATATATAATATAACTCTAACAGAGAGTGAAATTGATTCTATAGTTTATAATGTCTGGAAAGATTTTTCAGAAAACTATGAACTTTTCCCTGATGTACAACCTGTTTTGACCGAGTTGAAGAAAAAAGGATATAAACTAGGAATTATAACTGATGCCGATATTGATGTTGTTGAAAACATCTTACAGCAACCTGCTTTGAAAGGTTTTTTTGACGCAGTTGTCATTTCTGAGAGATTACAGACATACAAACCTAACCCTTCCTTATTTAAAAAAGGGATTGATTTGATAAAGTGTAAACCTGAAGAAGCTGTTTATGTAGGTGACAGTGAAAAAGATATTGCAGGAGCTAAAAAAATAGGTTTGAAAACAGTTGTAATTAAACGAGATGAAATGTTTCATGAACCTGCGACAAATGTAGAACCCGATTTTGTATTAAACAGTTTATCTGAATTGTTTGATGTTTTGTCTAAAATCAACAAAGATGGATTATGAGGGGTGTTGGATAATATGTGGTTGTTGGTAGGCGGCAATGGTTTTATTGGGACGAATTTTTCTAATTTTTTATATGAACAGAATCATAGTTTTAAAATATTTGACAAAAAGCAGAGTAAATATATCCCTGAA
>JAZKSG010000055.1:0-6132 GCA_036626215.1 Thermoplasmatota archaeon | reverse complement strand
AAAAAAATTATCCATATTCCAAAAAAGAAAAAAGTATGGTGAAATAGGTGGAGGTCAACTGGTTGGAAAACCATCTAGATGACCAAAAATTTAAAAATCCTAGATTGTCAACCAGATACACATGACTATTTCACTAACACATCAAAGAAGCTGTATATCTCAACCAACGATTGTTAAGAGCGCCATACAAAGGTCGGCCTGATGTTATATGTACCAAGCAACGTAGTTCAACAGTTATTCAACAGGATATAAGTTAAAAACCAACTCGGTTATAAAAAAACGATAAAAAAATTTTGGTTTGTATTTTTTAATGTATTATTTCTGAGAATTCTTCATAAGGAAGAATACATACATGTGGCATGATTTCTTTGAAACCTTCCATTATTTCAGGTAGCTGATGGAATTTTTCGTGATCCTCTCTTGTAGACCAATAAGTCAGCATTATGTATTTTGTGGGTTTGATCTCTATGTTTTTATATTCCCCTTGAAGCATTGCTCCTCCATAAGAGATATTGGTGGCCTTAAAAACCTTAGTTCCAATGAACCCTTTTTTATCCATAGTTTTTGTACAAAGATTTTCTACTTTTTCTTCGAATTGTTTTTCATGCCCCGGTTTTACTGACAAATAGTTTATAGCGCATACCATAGGTTTTCCTACCATTTCATAGCTTTCTAGCTCAGATTTTGGTATCTCTTCTGCATCTACTCCTTTTTTTTGTAAAAAATCTACAGCCATCCTAGATCTTTTTCTTTTTGGCCCACAGTAGACTTTTACTTTTTTGTCTTTCAGAAAATCTAAGTAGAATTCAAGATCCCATACCGGGATGTTAAGCGCACCTTTGATATGATTTAAATAATATTCTTCTCTAGTTTTTACATCTAAAATAATTTCCATTTTTTTACAACTCCCCTTGATTTTTTTTAAACTCAAAAGCTCCGCATATTATTTATAACTTGTCAATATAATGTTAATATCTAATCAAAGTATTTTGTTATACGAAAAAGGTTTAGGATTACCTGGTTTTATGAATTGGTTTCCGTCTGTTGAATGGTCGCCATATTTTGTCGGTTTAGGCATCGGTCTGTTAGTTTGGCTTAGTTTTTTACTTTCTGATAAAGCAATAGGGTGTTCTACTGCCTATGCTCGTTCGGCAGGTATGATTGAAAAAATTTTTCATGGGAAAAAAGTTCATAGAAAAGAGTATTATAAGAAATTTGAACCAAGAATTGATTGGGAATGGATGCTGGTTATAGGTATAGTAGTTGGTGCTTTTATTTCATCTATGTTTTCTGGTGTTTTTCATTTTGAGATAATCCCTTCACTATGGAATGAATCTTTTGGTTCTAATGTTTTTATAAGGTCGATAGTTGCAGTTTTTGGTGGTTTCCTTGTGGGTTTTGGAGCCCGTATGGCTGGAGGCTGCACTAGTGGCCATGGTATCAGTGGGACTCTTCAGCTTTCTGTAAGTAGTTGGATTGCTATATTCTGTTTTTTTGTTGGAGGCATAATTACTGCTTTTTTTATCTATAATATTTTAGGAGGCTTATGATTTGTTTAAAAGTATTCATTCCAGGAAAAAACTGCAGAAGGTTATCGGTCTTTTGATTGGGATAAGTTTTGGTTTTCTTTTAAACATAGGCGGCGTAACAGAGTATAATGTTATTTTGAATCAGTTACTTCTTAGGGATTTTACTGTTTTGAAGATAATGTTAACTGCAGTTTTGGTAGGCATGATTATTGTTTACTCTACTAGAAGATTGGGTTTTGCTAAGCTGCATCCTAAGCCATGTTATACACGTTCAATTGTTGTTGGTGGTTTGGTTTTTGGAGTGGGATTTGCTATTTTGGGTTTTTGCCCTGGAACCGCCGCTGGAGCAGTTGGCTCTGGTTCAGTCGACGCATTGTTCGGTGTTATCGGTTTTCTTATAGGATCTGGTGTTTTTGCAAAGTTTTATCCTGGGATAAAAAGGGTTTTTATGAAAAAAGGACTCGGTAGGATTACTATACCCGAGTTTTTAGATGTGAAACCAGGTTATATTATCTTTTTTTTCTGCGTGTTGATATCTTTGTTTCTTTATTTTTTAGAAACTAATGGTTTTTAATAAAAAAATTGTTTTTTTAGTCAGCTGGATGTTGAAGGTTGCCGAGTGTCTGTAAAACAAGTTCAGGGAGAGCAGGATGAATATGCATACCATTGGCAATGAACCCTATTTTGCCGTCTAGAGAGACAGCGTTTATAACTTCCTGTATTAATATAGAGGCATATGGTCCAACTATATGGAATCCTAGTATTTTTCCAGTGTGATCAACGATGATTTTAGCGAAACCATCTTTTTCTACCATGGCTTCACCCATAGCTACATCTGTATATTTGGCTTTACCAACCAAAGGATCAAAATCTTCTTTAGCCTCTTCCTCCGTGAGTCCAACAGCTGCGATCTCCGGGTAGGTGAAAACAGCATAGGGGGTGTTATCATAATCGAGTTTAACTTTATCCGAGGGTGTCATAGCGTTGTTCCAAGCTATTTCTGCTTCCTCATTAGCTACATGTTTAAACATTCCGCGTCCGGTGGCATCCCCTAAAGCCCAAATGTTTTCTTTACTTGTCTCCAAAAAGTCATTAACCTGGATATAGCCATGTTCATCTGTTTCAACACAGGTGTTTTCTACTTTTAACACATCTGCATTTGACTTACGGCCCGTAGCAATCAAAACTTTTTCTCCTTTGAACGACTTTTTTTCACCTGATTCTTTGTCTTCCCCAACAGCGATTACCTTACCTTTCTGCTTTTTAAGTTCTACAACCTCTGTATTCAACACAACATTCATTCTCTCATCGAATTTCTTTTTTAACAGATCAGATATTTCAGATTCAACATTGGAAATCAAACGATTACTTCGTTGTATAACAGTTACCTTGGTTCCAACGGCTGAAAAGAAATGTGCAAACTCCACCGCTATATATCCTCCACCTACAATAACTAAACTCTCTGGTTTTTCTTCTAAATCAAAAATAGTTTCATTTGTAAGATAATCTACATCTTCTACTCCTTTGATTGGAGGTATCAACGGTCGGGCGCCAGTACCAATAAAAATCTTTTTTCCTCTTATCCTTTCTCCATCTACCTCAACAGTATAATCATCAACAAAACTACCTGCACCATCATAATAATCTAAACCTTCAACCTGATCAATACCTTCCATATGTTCATGGCTATCCTGGATAACCCCACGCATACGACTCATAATATTCTGAAAATCGACATCAGTCACCTCAGCAGATACACCCAGCTTTTCCGAATCTTTGATCTCCATTATTCTATCTGCAGGATACATCAACATTTTACTGGGGATACAACCATAATTCAGACAGGTTCCACCTAATGGACCATTATCTACCAATGCAACCTTTTTACCATCCATCAAAGCATGTTGAACTATACTACCTGCAGATCCATCACCTAAAACCAATACATCGTATTCCTCTATCATTCAAAAATTCCTCACTAACAGTAAAACATTGTTTTTTTAAGAACAAATAGATAATATATAATTCTTTATGAAAAACATCTTTAATTCATATCAAAAATAAATAGAAAAAAATTGAGAGATAAAACAAATTTCTATATTATTCCTTTAATTGCTGTTAAACAACCGTCGCATACACTTTTTTCACCGGTTTTAACAGTAACATTATGAACTTCTTCTTTATCATGTTCTTTGCCACATACACAACACATCTTGGTTTCAGTCAATCTAACATTCACCCCCCTCTTCTTTTTTTATCAAAATCTTCTACATCTATCTCTTTTTATTTTATCCGCCGCGGCCGTCATCACAAGGTTCATCATCTCTCATAGGGCGAGCATGCTCAGGCTGAGCTGGTTGAGTACAAACATCCAAAGGAACTTCTTCCATAGGTTCATCGCAACATTCAGGTGGTTCTTCATATTCGCCCTTAATGATTTTTTCACATTCTCTACATTTATACTTTTTAGTCATAACAAATATCCTCCTTTTTCTCTTTATACCTATCTTTTGCTTATTAAATTATTTCATTAATTTTAGCTATAACCCTTCTTTTTTGGTCTTTATCTAAATTTTCTTCTAGTTTAGGATAAAATTCTTCTTCTTCAAAACGTCTATGCTTCACAAGATATTCTCTGAAATCATATACACCTTCTAAAGCTCTATGTTGCCTAATTTTTTTCCTCCATTTTTTTAACTCATTCAAAAGATAGTTATGATGTTCGGTAAGCTTAGGAAGCATTTTGTATCCTTCGGTTACATCTTCGGGTTCATAAAAAGTAAAAACAGCTTTTTCCTCAGCGAAAATGTGTTTTTCAAGGTTCCATTCAAAAATTTCAAATGCTTCTTTCAACTCTTCAAAACCTTCCCTATTTCTACTTTCTACCTCATCAAGTAAATCTACTATCTTACTATGATCTTGTACCATCAGACTAAGAACTCTTTCTTTCTCGTTTCCCCTCAAAAGGATTACCCCCATTTATTATTGTGTCATTAATAGATTACATTACTTTAATACTTTCCATGGATAAAATGATTTGAAAAATTAAAAATATGAATCTTCTGTTAACAAAAAATAATGGTTTAGATGAATAATCCAACGAATATTTTGGTAACCACTTTTGAATCCGTAGCGGTACTCCTTGGAATCGGTTTGATAGGTTTCTGGATAATTAAAAGAAAAATTATACCTGGAAGAATACTAAGTTCGGTTTCCCCTCTAGCTTTAGATATTGCTCTACCCAGTCTAATCTTTGTGAATATTTTACAGGATTTTCAACCTAGCAGTCCATATTGGTGGCAATTACCTCTATGGTGGATGTTTTTTACGGCAATAGCAGCGGTTTTAACTGGTTTATTCATGTTTATATCTAAAAAAGAGAATCGCCGGGAGTTTGCTGTCAGTCTTTTTTATCAAAACGGGATTTTCTTTCCATTGGCTATACTAACAGGGATGTTTGGTGCTAAATCAGATTTATTGATCAGCCTGTTTTTGTTCACTGTTTTTTATCCTGCCTTCTTTTTTACTACTTATCAGTTTTTCTTTAAAAAGTCTAATCAAAGATTCACTGTTGATTGGAACAAAGTTTTCCATCCCGTACTTATAGCGACCCTTATTGCTATATTTATAGTTCTGGGCGGAGGTCGAAACTATGTTCCAGATTTATTCACCTCTATATTCTCTATGCTTGGAGCGATGACCGTTCCGCTATTAATGATAATACTTGGAGGAAATATCTATAGGGATTTTGATTCACAGAGTAAATTTCAGATTATAGAGATGATTAAGTTTGTATCTATAAAAAATATAGTGTTTCCACTGATTTTCCTTGGTGTATTGATATTGATAAAATCTTTTTTGTTTTATCAAATAGCTTTAATAATCATGTTACAAGCTGCAGTTCCACCAGTTACTGCAGCTCCGTTAGTAACTGAAAGAATGGGTGGAAATAGAACTGTTGTCAATCAGTTTTTAGTAGCCAGCTTTATATGTTCTCTCGGATCTATTCCTTTAATGATTTATCTGTTTAGTATCTATTTCTAAAAATTTTTTATTTTTCGCATGCTATACAGAAGTCATTAAATTTTTTGTGTTGTTTTATTATTTGACATATTCTACATGTTTCAGGTTTTACAGAACCGTTACCACTTTCTATTATTCTTTTAGCTGAAATTGTGATTTCCTCTTTTATAACGTCGTCTACAATCTTTATTTTTATTTTTTCTCCTCTCTTTTTTTTGAGATATTGGCATACGGCGGCCGGTGTTATACCTAGTTTTTTTGCTGTCTGTTTTTGTGTTAGCCCAAACTTGTTTATCATGCAGGAGGCTAGTTCTTTTCTTATTATTGGTAGACCGTTCCACATCATGTATTCGCAGGGGGTCCGTAGCATAGATCTTATAATGATTTTATGAATACTTATAATTAACGATTGTTTAAAATATTATTTTGATATATTCTAAAACTGCAAAATTAAGTAATAACCCTAAAGAATCTCATCTTTCGGAGTTACATTCTTGAATTCAAAAAAATCATAATACTTTTAAAAAACAACTTATTTCAATAAGAGGAGTGGTGAGTTTGAAAATGGATGAAAAAATTA
>JAZKSG010000054.1:0-6222 GCA_036626215.1 Thermoplasmatota archaeon | reverse complement strand
GATAATGTTGGTTTCATATTTTTTGTTCTTTTAAAAATTTAGTAGCCCCACCCAGATTCGAACTGGGGTCGCTGGCTCCAAAGGCCAACATGATTGACCGCTACACCATGGGGCTGTCTTTTTTGTGGTAGGATGGGATAATGGTTTTCCTATAATAATTTTTCACTTAACTAAAAAAAGTTTTGTAGCGTTTTTTTGGAAATCAAATTTTAGAATAATAAAAACGTTTTTTTATCTAAACTATGTTTGTGGTTGATGAAACCAACTATTGAAAAAGGTGAAAATAGTTTTATGGTTGATGAAGAAGTTTTATCTAAACTATATGATGTTTTAACCGCTAAGAAACTTAAGGTAGCTACAGCAGAATCCTGTACAGGTGGACTTATAGGCCATACTCTTACCAATACTTCTGGTAGCTCAACGTATTTCGATAGAGGAGTCATCTCTTATAGCAATGCCGCTAAAATAGAGCTTTTAGGTGTTTCTAAAAAAATTTTGGAAGAACATGGAGCTGTTAGCAGAGAGGTTGCCAAAGCTATGGCTGAAGGCATACGGAAGAAATCTGGAGTAGATCTCGGTGTTTCCTCTACAGGGATAGCTGGTCCAACAGGTGGAACCAAAGAGAAACCAGTAGGGCTGGTATACATTGGAGTTTCTGATTCAAATGAGACAGTTGTAAAGAAATTTGTTTTTGATAAAGACCGCCTTGGTAATAAAAAGTGTACTCGTGATGCTGCTGTTGAGATGTTGTTGGAAAAAGCCAAAAAAATTTAGCCATAAAGGGTTGATGGTTCTGTTATGGTTATCTCTATAGATGGTTCTTATGGGGAAGGTGGTGGACAAATAGTTCGCTCAGCGATATCTTTATCTACTCTTACAGGTAGAGAAGTTGAAATCTATAACATCCGCGCTGGTCGATCCAACCCGGGTTTACGGCCACAACATATGGCTGCTGTAAACTGTATAAAAAAAATTTGTGATGCAGAAACCAAAGGAGTAAAAAAAAGTTCTTCTAAACTGTTTTTTAAACCTAAAACTGTAAAGAATGGTGAGCTAACCTTCAACATCGGTACAGCAGGCAGTATGACTTTGGTTTTTCAGACAGTTATATTAGGAGTTGTCAACTCCGGTAAAACTGTAGTTGTAAATTTAACTGGCGGGAGCGATGTCAGATGGTCGCCACCCTGGGATTTTTTTGAAAATGTTTTTCTACCTTGCTTAAAACAGATGAATATAGATGTTGAATCAGATCTGTATAAAAGAGGATATTACCCGCGAGGTGGTGGAGAAGCAAAGATAAAGATATCTCCAACCGACAAAATCACTAGTTTAAATCTAAGAGATTCAGATAAAGTCAACAAAATATTTGGGGTAGTACATATCTCAGATCTACCCGATCATATCAACAAAAGAATTAAACACACCGTGATACAAAATCTGCTGAAAGAAAACATAGATACTATGATTAAAACAGATAGATGCGATGCTTTAAACCCCGGTGTAGGAGTAACACTTTGGAATAGAAACAAAAAAAGATTTATCGGCTCTGGTGTGTTAGGTGAAAAAGGTATGCCGTCAGAGGAAGTAGGAAGTAAAGCAGCAGAGAAAATAATAAAAGAAATCAAAAGTGATAGCACCGTTGGCATTCATCTTTTCGATCAGATTCTCCCCTATCTTGCTTTGTCTGAAAAAAAATGTATGATTAAAGTCAGAAATATTAGTAGCCATGCGGAGACCAACATGTGGTTGATCAAAAAGTTTTTTGACATAGATTTTCAGATATCAGAAAAAGAAAATGTTTTTTCTATAGAGGTATAGAGAAAAATTAGGAAAATTATTTCATCTTGATAGAGAATAGAGGTAAGATTATGAGAATAGCGCATATTTCAGATATTCATTGTCATATCGGTAATGATTTCAACGAAGAAGTATTCAACAAAGCCGCTGATCTAGTCAACGATATAAATGCGGACATTGTTTTTGTTAGCGGAGATCTAACAACTCAGGGGTTGCTGCCTGAGTACGAATTGGCTGAGAAGAAACTAGGTTTGATTAAACATAAATTGGTTTTCATCCCTGGTAACCATGATGAACGAAACCTGGGTTTCAAACTTTTCCCAGAGTTTTTTGGTGAAACAGATTTTATTCATAATTTTGAAGATTTTAAACTTGTAGGTTTGTCTAGTAGTGAACCAGATAAAGACGATGGTCGACTTGGACGAGGTCGACATAAACTTATTGAAAAAGCAGCAGAACAAGATGATATGAATACTATAGTTGGTTTGCATCATCATCTTATACCTGTTCCGAATAGTGGTCGTGAGAGAAATATTATTGAGGATGCAGGTGAAACATTAGATATTGTTCTTCATAACGAGATCCCTCTAGTTTTGATGGGACATCGTCATGTTCCCTGGGCTGTAAAGATACATAAAACTTTGTTGTTAAACGCCGGTACTTTTTCATGTACTCGCACCCGGGCATATCATGGTAATACTTTCAACGTTATAGATATAGAAGACAGCAAAATATCTGTTTCAATGATGGACATTTTGAAGGAAAAACAGAGTAAAATGGTTGATTTTGATCTTTCTGATGGTTGTTGTGTTAACAGATATTACGAATAAATCTAGTTCTCTTTTTTTGTTTTTAAAATTTGTTGTTTAGATATTTTCGTAACGCTTATCTACACATTCTACATATCCTTTTTTACATCCGTTAAGATTGGATGTTGTTAGTATAACTGGTAGAAAAAAGATATAGCTTTGCGGGGAGGAATAACTCTACTTTGGATTTAGCTATTTGGTTTATAATAGGTGGAGCCAGTGCTATTGGATTCTACATGGCTTGGAGTATAGGGGCTAATGATGTAGCCAACTCTATGGCTTCTGCTGTTGGCGCCAAAGCCATTACTTTTAAACAAGCTGTCCTCATCGCCGGAGTTTTAAACTTTGTCGGAGCAGTTTTTGTTGGAGAACATGTAGTTGAAACAGTAAAAGCAGGGATTGTAAACGTAGGTATGATTTCATCCTGTCCAGATATCCTACTTTTTGGTTTTGTATCTTCGTTGTTAGCCGCTGCGTTATGGGTTACTCTTTCTACATGGTTCGAAATGCCTATCTCTACTACTCATTCAGTGATAGGTGCACTAATTGGTTTTGGACTCATAGCAAGTGGAATAACATGTGTAAACTGGGGGAAAGTTGGTTTTGTCGCAGCGAGCTGGGTTTTATCACCGGTATTCGGTTGTATAGTAGCTTTTCTTGTTTTCAAAATAATTGTTAAATTTATTTTCGCTAAAGATAAACCTGTGGAATCTGCAAAAATCGTTGGTCCTTTCATCATAGGTGTCACTGGTTTTCTTATTATGTCTTCTCTTCTATTGAAAACTTCTTTAAGTGAAAAAATAGGAATTGCGAATACCCAACAAACTTTGTTGTTATCCGCCGTTATAGGTATTGTCGTTACATGTATCTTTATTTTCTTATTCCGTAATATAAAAGCACGGTCATCTGAAGACTATGAGATGGTGGAAAATGTTTTCCGTAAACTTCAGGTGGGAACCTCTTGTTATGTTGCTTTTGCCCATGGTGCTAACGATGTAGCAAATGCTATAGGGCCAGTAGCTGCTATAATTCCACTAGCAAATCAAGGTGAATTTATCTCTGCTGCTCATGTACCTACATGGCTGCTTGCCTTAGGAGGTATAGGCATATCTATAGGATGCTTGACATGGGGGCGTAGAGTTATGAAAACAGTGGGTGAAAGAATAACTAGTTTAACCAATACTAGAGGTTTCTCAGTGGATTTTGGTGCAGCAACTACAGTGCTAGTTGCCTCTAAACTAGGTCTACCGATTTCCACATCTCATACCGTGGTTGGAGCGGTTATAGGTGTAGGTTTAGCAAGAGGTCTTGAAGCTGTTGATTTAGGTATAATCAAAAAGATAGTTGTTTCTTGGTTGTTGACTCTGCCAGTGGCAGCAGGTACATCAATAGCAATTTTTTTATGTTTAAAAACAGTTTTCATGTAAAGTAAACGTTAAGGAGGAGATTAATATTTATGAATGAAGATGAAAATCATTTTAGAGCGCCGGTATCTGAGGCTTACAGAAGGAAGACGCCTTTTACCCAACTTTTGGAACATATGGGAAAAATTAGGGAAGCAATCGACATGTTAGGAGGCGGTTTAAAAGAATATTATAAAGGCGAGTATGAAAACTTCGCAAATCTCACAAAAAAAATAGCTAAACTTGAACACGAAGCAGATATAATAAAAAGCAATCTACGCAACCATCTACCTTCTTCACTGTTTATGCCCGTTGACAAAGGCAAATTTATGTGGGCTCTAAGAGAACAAGATTCTATACTTGATCATGCAGATAACTTGGTTAACATGCTCCATATGAGACGTACAAAAATACCAGAAAAACTACAACCTCTCTTTATCGAACACGCGGAGATAGTCATGGAGACATTTGATGCAATGGAGGACGCCGTTGAAAACATAAAAGATCTTGTAGAAACCAGTTTTGTGAAACGAGAAAGAAAACAGACAAAAGAATTCATCTATAAAGTACATGAACTAGAATATAAAGCTGATCAAAAAAAGTTTGAAGTAACCAGAGGAATCTATGAGATGGAAGACGAGCTAGAACCAATGGATGTTTATCATCTTTTAAAAATAGCTGATTGGGTAGATGACATAGCGGATCATGCTGAAAACGTATCTGACTGGCTTCGATCCATGATAGCAAAATAAAATTTCTAACTAGTTTTTTTATTTGTCTTTACCAACAAGATGATTTATTACTGTCTCAGATATATCTTCAGCGTATTCACCAATCCGGCCAATACTTTCTGCGATATAACCAATAGAGAGTGCAACAAGTGGTTCTTTTTTTAACGCCGAAGTTTTTACCTCCTCACATATTTCATCTAGTTCATCTACCATATCAATGTTTTCATTTGCCTCACGGATATCTTTTTTAGAATAGGCCCCTATACTTTTATTCAACATTTTAATGGATAAATCACTAGCTTTAGTTAACCTGTTAACAATTTTTGGATTAATGTTTTCATCCATGACATTCTGGATGTTTTCAGAGATTTTTATAACATGATCTCCTATCCTTTCTAATCTTTTGCTAATCAGAAAAGAAGTTGTTGCTCCCTCAATAGTTGTACCCATTTTCTCAGCGAAATTAACATTTCTTGTAAGTATGTTGTGTTGACGTGCAATCAGCCAATGAAGCCGATCCACTTCGTTATCTCTTACAATAACGTCTTTAGCCAATGTTTTGTTTTTATCTTGGAAGGCGGTCATAGTGTCTTCATACATGTTTTTAACCATGATATGCATTCTTTTTACAGATCGGTTAAAAGGCATTTCTACGGGGTTCAATAAATCTTTCAATGTGATAGAGTTGTCGGTTTCTTCTACTACTTCTTGACCGATTGTGGACTGTATAAATTTTCTAACTACTTTTCTAACTGCAGGTGGAATTCTGTTTTTGGATTTTATTTTTATACTATCGAAACCTGCGATATATGCACCTATTAGCCGCCTCAAAAGAAAGTTTTCCTCTGGTTTTTTCCCTATTTTAAATTCTTTGTTTTTTGAAATATCTTTTTTTTCCATTTTTACGGTTATAAGAAGGGATCCATCTGATTGAGGCAACATCCTTATAGGATCGTTTTTTTGGATGTTGGATTTTTTAACCCACTCTTTAGGTAGAGTTATTATATATGAGGACCCTCCCGTCATTTGAACTCGTCTTATTTCCATGTTTTTTCACTTTCTCACCTTTAAAAACAATATACTTTTTAAATTTTTCTATAGTTCTATATATAGAATATATTCATAAATATTGGTATATGAATTATGTAGACAAATTATATAATCAAATATGGTAATTCGAAAATTAGGTGAAACAAACTAAAATGGGAAAAATAAAATCTAAAAAAATAGATAAGATAGCGCTGGCGATAATAATAACTACAATCTTATCTGTCGGATTACTAAGCGGTTGTACAGAAAACAAAAAAACTGTTACAATAAAAGGATCAACAACTGTTCTCCCAGTTGCAGAGAGCTGCGCCGAGGAATTTATGAAACAAAACAAAAACATCAAAGTGATAGTAACTGGAGGCGGATCTTCTTTAGGCATAAAATCAGTTGCTAACGGCGAAGCAGATATTGGTGATGCATCTAGAGAAGTAA
>JAZKSG010000053.1:0-6393 GCA_036626215.1 Thermoplasmatota archaeon | reverse complement strand
GAAAACATAGCAGCACAGTTTTCATCGCCACTAGACTCCTTAAAATCTGAGACTACATCCATCAAAGCAGCCTGACTCATACCCTGTTTCTCAATGAACAAACAACGGTCGATATCGCCACGTAAACCATTTCTCATAAAAGTACTCATAGTGTTGAAACTTGGGAAAAAAACCATGGTGTTACGAGGAAAACTATTGCAAACATCAGAAATATAATCATTCATACGGGAGACAATATCTTTGTTTTTCATTATCTCGCTATACTTAGTGGTTACATCACGTACAAACAACACTCTCCGATTACTCTTTGGAAATGGTGAAGGATAAGCAATTAACTCTGTCTTTTCACCTAAACCCATAGAATCACGATATTCCTCCAGAGGTTCCAAAGTTCCAGACATATGAATCGTGCTATGAAACTTTTTTAACACTTCAGCCCCCACAGAGGGATCCAAACAATAAGCCTCTATCCTAGGGTTTTTGCCTTCACGTGAATCAACAACAAGCTTAGCATATTGATCCATTTCCAGAGTGACCCAAAACTCCAGGAATAAACCAAGTTTATGGAGGTAACTACGAGGGAGTTTTCCTTCTTTCTCCCGGTACTCCTGTATTTTTTCCCCATAAGCAATTAGGTCACCGATGATATCATGTAGATGTTTACTCGTGATTTTTAGTCTAGAAAGAATCTCTGTGTCGAATTCATGACTAGGAATAAAAGCATCATTTTTTTTAAAATCACGTTGACGGAGTTCATTTTCTTTGATATTGTAGACATAGGTATCACGTAAATCTATCAGTATATCTTCTAAAAGTTTACAGAACTCTGATAGACTATATTTACCGTCAAGCATAGCTGGATCGCCATATTTATCCGCCTCGTTGACACAGTTTTTAAGCATCCAGAATGAAAGTTCGGCGCTAAAAAGATCTCTAATATAATCCGGGAGATTATGTGCTTCATCCACTACCAGAATCAAATCATACTCTGATACACCTAACCAATCAAACAACATGTTACGGATGTTGACATCAAAAACATAGATATATGGAACTACAACCACTTTTGAATCTTTAAGTAAAAGTTTATTTAGTTCATATGGACAGAGCTGTTTTTCTCTACAAAAATCTATAAACTCTTCAGCGGTAGGAAGTTTTTCTTTAAACCACTCTACTGCATCATTGACTTTTTCTTTATTGTTTAAAAAAGTACGATAATATACACATCCCTTATTTTTTTCGCCGTTAGATCTCGCCTTCTTTTTTTCGTTGGAACATAGTTTAGAAAGTTCTTCAGCTGTTCCACCAGAAAAATCAGGGTCATCACCAGCGAGGATGCACATGTTTCCCCGGCCCTGCATCCCCACTCCAAATATTTCATCTCTGACATTCGGGTTTTTATCTCGGATTTCCCGTAATTCGACCATCACCTGTCTTTGTTGAGCGTTAGTCCGCGTAGTATAAACTATTTTTTTGTCATTTTCTAAAGCATATTCTAAAGCAGAAGATAGAGTGCAAACCGTTTTACCGCTGCCTGTCCCCGATTCAAAAACCAAGTTTCCTTTGTTTCTAAGAGTTTTTCTTATTGTTTCTATTATCGCAACTTGGTTTTTACGAGGAGTATAAGGAAAAAAATCCATAGTAGAATTTACACAACAGAGGGAATAATAAAAGGCGTTAAAAGGTTTGTTGGGCACCTCTTTGAAACTATTAACTTAATAAACCAGAAAAATATTAAAAAAGCAATTATCTGAGATGAAAACATAATGAAAAAAACACCTTTCAAGGAAATAAAGAGCCAGCTATTCGACATACTGCCAAAAGAAAAAACCAAATATTTGTCTACTAAATGGGAAAAAATTGGAGAAGTCTTAATATTGAAAATACCAGAAGAAATAGAAGAATGGGAGAAACAAATAGCTGAAGTATATGCCAACGTTTTGGATTGCAAAACAGTTCTAAAAAATGAAGAAGGAATCAAAGGAGAGTATAGACAACCACAGTTTAAAAAAATTTTTGGCGATAAAAATACGACGACCATCCATAAAGAAAACGGAATAAGATATAAAATTGATCCATCTAAGATAATGTTTTCATCTGGAAATATGGATGAAAGAATACATATGGGTAAAGTAGTAGAAAGAGATGAAACAATAGTAGATCTATTCGCTGGAATAGGGTATTTTACATTACCGATGGCGGTTCATGGCGAACCATCTAAAATATATGCCTGCGAAAAAAATCCTACAGCTTTCAACTTCCTATGTCAGAATATAGTTTTAAACAATGTCTCAGATATAGTTGAACCGTTAAAAGGAGACAATCGTGAAACAGCACCAGAAGATGTAGCTGATAGAGTTTTATTGGGTTATTTTGGAGACACCGCAGAGTTTTTTCCTACTGCTATAAAATGTTTAAAAGAACAAAGAGGTGTTTTGCATTACCATGATACTTTTCCTGATGAAGATATACCTGAAAAAACATGTTTGACTATAAAAGAAAAAGTAAATTCTTTGCATGGAGAGGCTGAAATAACAGAATATAGGAGGATTAAATCCTATGCCCCTGGTATAAGCCATTATGTTTTTGATATAAGAGTTGAGTGAAAAAGATGAAAGAGGAAATGCGTCTACTTGTTTTCCATGCCGATGAGGATGATCCTAAGAAATGTAGTGCAAAAAAAATGGAGAAGTTTAACCATGCTAAATTAGAAAAAAACATAAAAAAAATTCCAGGAGGAATGATTCTTCTTAATCCTCTTGCAGACAAAAGTCTTTCACCCGCAGATAGAAAAGTTGCAATAAAAAACGGTATACTTGCAGTAGATTGCTCTTGGAAAAATGCTGAAAAAAATTTTGATTTTTTAGATAAAAGGAATCATTCAAGAGCTCTTCCCTTCGTGGTAGCCGCAAACCCTGTAAACTATGGCAAACCTTTCAAACTCACCACTTTAGAGGCTTTCGCAGCAGCATTGTACATTCTCGGTGAAAAA
Source organism: Thermoplasmatota archaeon (assembly GCA_036626215.1). GTDB lineage: Archaea > Thermoplasmatota > E2 > DHVEG-1 > DHVEG-1 > JAZKSG01. Next base: position 3,401 of record JAZKSG010000053.1, on the reverse strand, counting down.
GAACAAGCAAAGAAAATAGTTGAAATCTATAAATGGGCGCCACATTTTCTCGAGTTAAACAAAAATCCGTTAGAAGAATATAGTAAAGCGGGAGACAGTAAAGAAGTAATTGAGATTATGAACCAGTATCTGTAAAAACTGTTTTTTTTAAAGACTGGATTGTCATAGGAAATAGTTTAAAAAATTATCTTTTCAATATTAAAAATTACTAGTTTTCCACCAAAAAAAATTGGTTGATACTATGGTGTTATTCTATCCATTCAACTCCTAATTTTTCTTCCCAATCAGGACGGCTACCATCCCATTTACTAGCTATGTCATCTGGTACACATTTTTTACAGACGTTGATAATTTTAAAATAACATGAGGGGCAGACAGAGCGTCCACATTTTATACAGACAGCAGTAGCTCTACGTTCCCCGCAGATGTTGCAATATCCTGTTGGTTTTTTCTTCGAATAGTCTTCAGTCTCGTCAGATTTTTCTTTTTTTGTCTCTTTAAGCCACTCTTTAAGTTCTTCATTCATAGACATGTTATCGGATTCACCCATTTTTTTTATTCCTCACACTGTATTTACCAAAGATGTTCTTTTTTTAAACATTTCTACGTTTCTCTTTTTTCAGGCTGAAACATCTTGTTGACAAAATTTGCGAACAAATGAAAAAAAGGTGTTAGAATAATCAACGTAGCCATATGCCAAAAAGAAAAAGACTCTGTGAACCAATTATAGCTGGTAAAACCAAAAAAATATAGAAGACCGGATACAAGGAAACTAAGGAAAAGAACCCCTAATATAAAATCAAGTTGATCAAATGGAATCCAATCACCTCCTCTTTTTATCCCTGCTCTTCTTTTAAAAAAACTTTCTATTAGGTCACCTAGCAGGGCTCCAAAACACAGTGAAAAAACTATTGGGATCATAAAAGGGAACCCCATAAAATCGTTTAAACCTAAAAAGGAGAAATCCGGGTTCATAGAAACATATTTTGCAGCAACTGAAAGACCAAAACCCCCTACCATACCAATAAGAGTACCAAAAAGTAGACCCATCCAGGTTTTACCATCACCTAGTAAACGTTTTCCATCCCTCCATTTTTTACCAAAATCTACGGGCATGCTTCCACCTAACAAAAGGGCGCTAGCGTTAGCGATATATGCAGGTAAAACAAGCCATAACGCCTGAATGATGACTAATTCAATTCTCATTTACAAATCACAATACAGCTTTTGTTATAAAAGATAATGATGTTCTTGAATGAAAAAGGAAAATATTATACCATCTATTTTTTCAAAATAACAAGATTAATATACAACTTTGATAGATATATCTGTATGATGGCAAAAAAATATGCTGATCAAACATCAACTTGCTCTTTTTGCTGTTGTTGATTAGTATAAAAAATAATCCGCCATCACAAAAAATTTTTTAAAAAGTTATTGGAGGAATATTTTTTATGAAGAACAATAAAAAGTATGGTAAAAGGGGGCGATATCTTTGCCCAAAATCTATTGGATACAATAGGTAATACGCCGCTGATAAAAGTAAACGGTATATATGCTAAACTTGAAACTACTAACCCTACTGGCAGTATCAAAGATAGGGTAGCATGGTACATGATAAAAAAAGCAGAAAGAAATGAGGAACTAGATAAAAACACTACTATAGTTGAAGCAACCAGTGGCAACACAGGCATCTCTTTTTCTATGATATCTGCTATAAAAGACTATAAATTTATGGCTTTTATGCCCAGATGTATGAGCCCACAGAGAAGAAAGATGATGGAGTTATTTGGAGCAGAAGTGATATTAACTCCAGCAGAAGAAAACATGGATGGAGTAGTCAAAAGATATGAAAAATATGTTAATAATAGGAAAAATCTATGGTTACCCCGACAGTTTAAAAATAATGACAATGTGGAGGCGCATAGGAAAACTACTGGACCAGAAATAATTAATCAGACACATGGAAAGATAGATGCCATAGTAGCAGGTGTAGGAACTGGAGGTACCCTGATAGGTATAGCAAAAGCATTAAAAGAGAATAACTTGAAAACCGAAATCATTGCTGTTGAACCAGAAGAATCACCACTACTTTCAAAAGGGAAAGTTGGAGAGCATAATATACAGGGTATCGGCGAAGATTTCATACCAAAAATAATAGAGGAAAACATCGATCTCATCGATAGGATAATAACTGTAAAAAGCAAAAAAGCGATTCAGAAAAGCAGAATACTTGCTAAAAAACATGGTTTGTTGGTAGGAATCAGTTCAGGGGCAAACATAACTGCGGCAGAGAATATCAAAAGCGAATATAGAAACGTTTTAACGATTCTACCTGACAGAGGAGAAAGGTATCTATCAGTTTTATAAAAGAAGTTGTTTATGCTTGCTTCCTGCTGAGTTTTAACCCTTTGTAGCAGAATTTATTGGAACGTTTCACTAATCCTTTTAAAGCAAGGTTGGAAAGATTGAAGTTTTCAGCTACACGGTTACCAAATTTTCCATCTTCCCCTACATATTCATATATCTCATTTTCTAGACGTTTAAACTCTTTCTTGCTGAGAGAGGCAACACTAAAAATTTCACTTATTTCATCAATTGGACAAGAAATTTTTATGTTGAACGAGGAGTAATATGATCTATATTTTTTTTGAGGTCTACCATTTGTTCCTTCATCAGGAGTGGTCCATCTAGTTTCCACGAGTTTCATCTCATCAAAATATTCTAAAGCCTCTAATCCATCTTCGCCATATTTTTCCTGTATTTCACCTTGGCTTCTCCATTCCCCTAGGATTTCGTTAAAAACTTCTTTTTTAACAGAATCATTAAAGGCTCTTAACAATGGTACAAGGTCTGTTGAATCGTTAACGACTTTTGTCCGCATCATCTTTTTTTTACTCCATTTCTTATTTTAAGAAAAATCGATATTTAAGCTTTTTGTATAAAAATAAAGACATAATAATAATTTTATGGTTTATTTTTTTTCTTTCAGTTTTTCATACTCCTTTTCAGCTATTTTATCTTTGAAATCTCCACCGGTGAATACTCCAACGAAATGAGCGGAGATGCCTATGCCCCATCCGAAAAGTGGAAAAATAAACCATGGAAAAACTCCTTCGCCTTTTGAAAACCAGCTGCTGCCTCCATTAAAAAACCATATAATAATCAAAAATAAATTGACAACGATGTAAACAGTTAGATGGGTGTAAAAACCGATTTTTTCTTCTGCACGTTTTTCAGCTTTCTCCCTAAGTTCTTTATCATCCATCATATAAAACCATAAATCACTTATTACGTATAAAAAAGTTAACATCGAGAAAAGAGATGGACTTGTCGGGATTTGAACCCGAGGCCTCCTCCATGCCAAGGAGACGATCTTCCAGACTGATCTACAAGCCCAA
>JAZKSG010000052.1:0-6646 GCA_036626215.1 Thermoplasmatota archaeon | reverse complement strand
ATGTAGGGGAGAAAAAAACAGAGGAAGTCAAAATAACAGTTATTGATTACGACAAAGAATCCTTTGAAGAAAAAACTGTTAAAAAACCAGAGGAATGTACCCAATTCAAAGACAAGGAATCAAACACATGGATAAACATAGATGGATTACACAACATAGAAATCATAGAAAAAATCGGTGAAATATTTGATATGCATCCTTTAATTTTAGAGGACATAGTCAACACAGGGCAACGTCCAAAAATTGAAGATTTTGAAAACTACACCTTCCTATTAATAAAGATGTTATATGTAGAAGAAGAGGAAATAAAAGCAGAACAAGTTAGCATAATAGTAGGTAAAAACTTTGTAATCTCTTTTCAAGAAAAACCTGGAGATGTTTTCAACTCAATCCGGGAAAGAATAAAAAAAGCCAAAGGCCGTATAAGAAAAATGGGTAGCGGTTATCTAACATATACACTGATAGATGCCGTTGTAGACAACTATTTTATAATCCTCGAAAAAATAGGAGAAAGAATAGAAGATACAGAAGAGGAAGTAGTAGGAGATCCTATACCAAAAACCCTACAAAACATCCATAACTTCAAACAAGAACTAATCTTTTTACGAAAGTCAATATGGCCGCTTAGAGAAGTAATCAGTGGATTACAACGATCAGAGTCAAAATTTTTCCAGAAAAACATCAGTATATATGTGAGAGATGTCTACGATCACACTATACAGGTTATAGATACTTTAGAGACATATCGAGATATAGTTTCAGGTATGATAGACATATATCTCAGCAGTGTTAGCAACAAGATGAATGAAGTTATGAAAGTTTTAACCATTTTCGCAGCGATTTTTATACCTCTCACATTTATCGCAGGGATATATGGAATGAATTTCAATCCCGATATTAGCCCTTTTAACATGCCTGAGTTAAATTGGTATTTGGGTTATCCTGCAGCTTTAATTGTAATGCTTGCTGTCGGTTTAGCTCTAGTTTATTATTTCAGAAGAAAAGAATGGCTTTAAAACCATCTTTTCTATTCCTTTATCATATGGATATCTCTCTGAGGGAATGGAATACTTATTCCCTCCTCATCAAACGCTTCTTTTATCTGCTGAGTTAGTTCTCTTTTTGTAGACCAATAATCACCAGTTTTAGTCCACGGACGAACGATTAGGTTCACACTTGAATCACCTAACTCATTTACAGCAACCATCGGAGATGGATTCTCGAGCACATTAGGATGTCCTTTAAGTAGTTTCATAACAATTTTGATAGCTTTATTCATATCGTCGCCATATCCGATACCAATAGTCATATCGATCATTCTTTTATCAAAGGCAGTATAGTTTGTTACAGGATTCCCCCATATATTAGAATTGGGAACAACCACTTTTTTGTTATCATATGTAACCAATGTGGTGACACTGGCTCCTACGCTTTCTACTCTACCAAGTATATCTGATACTTGTACAAAATCATCTTTTTTGAATGGCTTAACAACAGCGATCATAAAACCCGCAGCGAGATTACCTAATGTTTCCTGGAATGCAAAACCTATAACGAAACCTGAAACTACGGATATACTTATTATTGCTGCACCAACATCTACACCTAAAAAACCAATAGCTGCAGCTATAGAAAAAATTATAATCAAAATTTTAAAAACTTTAGTAGTGAAACCTACTAAAATACCAGACATGTCTGCTTTAGACATAACACGGGCTAAATATTTGCTAACAATTACAGCAACGATATAACCTATTATGATAGTTATAACGGCGATAAGGATGCTTCCAATAGTTATATCTAAAAACGGGATTTTACTCTCTAGTATACCTAAAAAACTTGAAACATTCATATTTTTTTGCCTCCTCCACTTTTTTACAGTTTAATCTAACACAGGTATATTAATGTATCTTTAGATTTTAACTAAAACTTTAATAACTCTTCTTATTTGTTTCCTTTCCAAAAAAGGAAGATATACATCATATTATGGAAGAGAAAAACAAATTAAAAATAGTGAATTTTTTTTCATTTACACTTAAACTAATTTTGGTTGCATTGTTTGTTGCCGCTGTAATAAAAAAAGATGTAGTATGGATAATCAGCGGTTTCATAATGTTAATCGTTAGTTTAACACCGTTTTTTCTAAAACATTTTTTAAATCTTCCAACACCCTGGTTGTTAGATCTACTGGTTTCCACAGCTTTAATATTCCATATAGGGGCTGGTGTATTCAACATATGTGAATATTTTCCTATCTACAACAAGTTCACACATTTTTTCTCTGCTGCAGTTCTCGCTTTTTTGTTCCTCATAGTTTTATACATTGTAAACCGTCATCATGATGAAGTAATGTTAAATAAGAGCTGGATAGCTATTACATTGATTGCCTTCACCATGGCGTTCGGAGTGATATGGGAGTTTTTAGAATTTACTACCGATTTAGTTTTTGGATTGCAAACTCAGCCTAGTCTGGTTGACACCATGGGTGATTTATTTGCAGATACCCTTGGAGGAACATTTATTGCAATGTTGAGTTTCAGATTGATAGAAGTGGACGTCTTCAAAAAGATGACAGAAGAAATAAATAGTTATATCAAAGCGATTATAAATGGTTAAACAAATTATGGCATTAGAAAATAAGGGGGAGAGTTTAACAAAAACATGGATAGATCAGCTTACAAAACCTGGGGAGTAATTTTATCATATTTCTTCAAAACCTTACTTATAATCCTACTTATAATCTCTATATACAAAACCCATTGGGAATGGATTTTTGGAGCCAGCGTAGGATTAATAGTTAGTTTTGTTCCAGCTATCCTAAAAAGAAACTATCAGATGACACTACCTTTATTTCTTGATTTGTTAATCGCGGTAGCTTTAATACTACATATAGGTGGTGGAATCCTTAATGCATATCGAGATATTCCTTATTATGATGTTCTTACACATTTTGTTTCATCGTTTCTGATAGCATTCCTCGCTTTTGTCATAATATACATATTGCATGTATACTGGGATGGTCTCATCATGGATAAATACGCCATGGGTTTCCTTGTGGTATTATTCACAATCTCTATGGGTGTTGTATGGGAGTTGAACGAGTGGATTACCGACGTAATTTTTCTTACACATGAACAGTGGGGTTATACCGATACCATAAAAGATCTTTTTATAGATACAATAGCAGGTGTTGTGATGGCGGCTTTAGGTATAAACATGATTAAAAAAGGATCTTTCGACGAAATGACAGATGAGCTAGGGAAACAAATAGATAAAAAAATTATAAAACGAGATAAAACCCAAGAAGGTGAAAAACAATGACATCCAACAAAAACAACAACTTTTGTTTAAAAAAATGTTTCAGCTGGTCGTTCGTACTCAGAATCTTAATGGTTATATCTCTGATATTGGCGTTTTGGAAGAAAGATTATACATGGGTTGTAGGGACCTTTATAGGTATCTTCATAAGTATTCTGCCTACTATACTAAAACGTGATGTAGAAATCACGCTTCCATGGATTTTTGATTTTCTTATAGCCGCAGTAGTATCTCTACACATGTGCGGAAGACTACTGGATTATTACTACATCATCCCAGGATACGAACTTTTAACACGCTTCTTCATTTCTCTGTTGGTAGCATTCATAGGTTTGGCGTTTATATATATCTTAGATGAATACTGGGAAGGCTTAAAAATGGATAAATACGCCATGGGTTTCGTAGTAGTAATCGCAACCATGTCAGTAGGAGTAATACTCGAGTTTATAAAATGGTTGAACATATCAGGATACTACTATTACATGACCAACGATCTCCTGATGAAAAACCTTGGAGCAGATACCATAGCAGGAATAATCGTAGCTATAATCGGTGTAAGACTAATAAAAAGTGGAGAATTCGATGAAATGACAGATAAGATGGGGAAACAAATAGATGAAGCCTTGATCCATCGGAAAAAAGAAGAAAAAGGAGAATAAAAAAATATGGATTTAAGACTACTCGAAGTCTACGGTTTAACTGAGAAACAAGAGAAAATAGAGAAACTTCTGAATAAAGTAACTATATATGGTATATGGCAGGAAAAACTGTCTGATGAAACCATTTTCACCAAAATTTTAATTGATTCTGAGCAAACAGAACCAGCTATCGAAAAATTAGAAGACAATTTTTCAGACAGTAAAAACTTTAGAATTATCGTTTTAGATGTAGAAGCATCAACACCTCGTCCAGATAAAGAAGAAATCAGAGAAGAAGAGGAAAAAACCAAAGAAAGAGTCTGGATAGAAGAAATCTACCAAGAAACATGCAACGACGTCGAGTTATCCAAAACATATTTCGTGTTGATAACACTTGCATCCGTAGTAGCTGCTATAGGTATACTCTACAACAACATACCAGTCATAATAGGCTCAATGGTTATAGCTCCAATGCTAAGCCCTAGTATGGCTTTATCTCTATCTACCACACTCGCTGATTCCAAACTAGCTAAAAACGCAATTATTACAGCAATTATAGGTTATACAGCAGCTATATTGATAGGTATACTCTTCGGGCTTTTTTTCACAGCAGAATCATCTGCTGCAGAACCTCTTTTTAGAACAGAAATAAACATGATGTATATGCTACTAGCATTAGCGGCAGGTGTAGCAGGATCCTTATCATTTACCAGAGGAATATCTCAATCCCTCGTTGGAGTAATGGTAGCAGTGGCGTTACTTCCACCTCTTGTAACCAGTGGACTCCTAATAGGTAAAGGTTTATGGAATGAATCAATCGGAGCTTTTCTTCTATTCCTAGTAAACATGGTAGGTATCAATCTTGCAGGGGTATTAACCTTTATAATTCAGGGTATATCACCCCGGAGGTGGTGGGAAAAAAAGAAAGCAAAAAGAACAGTAATCAGAGCAATAGCAATCTGGATTTTGTTTTTAGTAGTATTAACTGCATCAATCTACCTTTACACCCATTAAATTTTTTTCTAATAGTTTGGAACTTTCCGAACATTTTCCAATCATTTTTAACTAACTATCATTTCTTACAACGAGGATCTGACATAAAAATGGGTTCAAAGATTAAACTTCTAAAAAAATGGAAATGCTCTATATGTGGGGCTATCGGAAAAAGATGGCAGAGCAGTTGGAAAGCTAAACGATCAGGAAGACAACACATCAACCGTGAACATAATAGAAAAGGAAAATTAATAATATTAAAAAAAAAGAAGCCGTTGGAGGATTAAAAAAATTATTTTTTCCAAAGTGGAGACATCTCTCTTAGTTGCTCAACAATATCAGGTAAAATTTCCAAAACATAGTTGATTTCCTCCATAGTATTTTTTCTACCTAAAGATAAACGAAGAGAGCCATGAGCCTGCTCAGGTTTCAAACCCAAAGCCAACAATACATGAGATGCTTGTAGCTTTTTAGAAGAACATGCTGAACCAGTTGAAGCAGCAATATTTTTGTCATCTAATTTTAAAATCAAAGATTCTCCTTCTACCGCTGTAAAATAGAAATGGATGTTATTAACCAGACGTTTATCAGGATGGCCGTTAAGATAACTTTCTTCTATGTTTGATATCTCTTCAATCAATTTATCTCTCAGTTTCTTCATGTGTTGACTGTCTTTTTTTATCCGTTTTTTAGCCAACTCACATGCTTTTCCTAACCCAACGATGCCTGGTATGTTTTCAGTGCTGCTCCTCAAACCGTTTTCGTGTCCACCGCCATGAAACAATGGAGCGATTTTGGTTCCCTTTTTGAGGTATAACGCTCCTACTCCTTTTGGACCATAGATTTTATGTGAAGAAATCGACAACATATCTATATTCATTTTTTCCACATCGATAGATGTTTTCCCTATTGCTTGTACTGCATCTGTATGAAAAGTTACATCGTTTTCTTTTGCTATTTCCCCTATTTTTTTGATAGGTTGTATTGTACCGATTTCGTTATTAGCAAACATTATAGTTATGAGGAAAGTGTTTTCGTTTATCGATTTCTCTAATTCTTCTAGATCTACTAATCCATGTTGATCTACTTTTAGATATTTTATTTTGAACCCTTGCTTCTCTAGATGTTTACATGTTTCTAAAACCGCTGGATGTTCTATAGAAGAAGTTATAATGTGAGGGCCTTGTCTCCTTCTTTTGTTTTTATTTTGATATGCAATTCCTTTTATAGCAAGGTTATCTGCTTCTGTACCTCCACTTGTGAATACTATTTCTTCAGGAGATGCATTTAGTATTTCTGCAACTCTTTCTCGTGATTTTTTAAGTGCTTCGCTTGCTTTTGATCCAAAAGAATGTAATGAGGATGCATTGCCAAAATATTTGGTAAAATATGGCTGCATAGTTTTTGTTACTTCAGGGTCACAAGGAGTTGTTGCTGCATAATCTAAATAAATTTTTTTCAATCTATTTGCCCCCTAAATCTTCGTTATGTCCTCTCTATTCTAATAGTTTACGAAGCCTATTATACTATTTATTTGCTTTTTTACCCCAATTTTTACGCAAAACTTTTATATTATTATAAACAATTAATAATTGTAAATAAATATTTCACAAATTTAAAAATTATTTGTCGGAGAGAAATGCAATGTCGAGAAAGGGAACAATAGCATTAGGAATACTACTAATCCTACTTATAGT
>JAZKSG010000051.1:0-7176 GCA_036626215.1 Thermoplasmatota archaeon | reverse complement strand
CGGATTTTCTCTGCGCCTTTACCTTTTTTACGTAATCCACGTCCTTTTTTACCTGCACTGGTTTTACCTCTTAGAACTCGTTTTTTGTGTCGTACGTTGGATATCCAGTTTATATCAGGATCTTTCATGACAGCTGGATGTATCGGGTCTACCATGATAACTTCGTAGTAGTGGTATCTTCCATCTTCTCCGACTTTATAAGAGTTTAACACTTCTAAGTTAGGGTAGTTTTTGTTGGTTCTTTCTTCAGATACTCGTTTTTTATTTTTAGCGCCAGTTATTTTTCTGATACCTTTTTTAGAAGGTTTTCGACCTCCTTTTATAGCTGGTTTTTTTAGACTGCCCTTTCTAACCTTTGTTCTGGCGACGACATATCCTTGTTTTGCTTTGTATCCCAGAGCTCGGGCTCTGTCTATTTTGGTTGGCCTTTCAATTCTTTTAAAATTTTCTTCTTTTCTCCATTGAGTCATACGTCTTTGTTGAGGTGACTTATATGAAGTATCGTGTTTTTTCCATTGGTTACGAAGGTGTTTATATATGCTTTTTACCATGAGTTTTTTCCACCAGCTAATTTATTAAAATATTTGTGGAGGCATAGGAAAAAGAGGGAGTTATTTAAAACTTTTGTCTAATTTGATATTACACCCTTAATGACAAACGACATTTATATCATAAATAAATTAAAGAACTTTTATATAATATGAATTACATATATTACGTAGCGTAATATAAGTTTACTTTAAAAAGGGGGAAAATAGTTTTTATGGAACTAAAAGATAAAAAGTTTTTAAGTATAATAATAGCGGCAATTATAGTAGCAGCTGGAGTGGCAACAGTAGTAACCTTTGGAATAAAACAGATAGAGGAAAAAGCAGATTTGCCTTTGTCAGCAGAAATTTTTGCAGATCGATCTGAAGGGACTGCACCCTTTTCAATAAATTTTTCGTCAATAGTTATGAATTATGAAGGTGATGTTGAATATCAATGGGATTTTGGAAATGGTGAAAAATCTGAAGGGAAAGAAGTCTCAACCGTCTATAAGGATGAGGGAGAATATACATGTATTCTAACAGTTGAAGATGAAGATGGTGAAAAGGATACAGATTCCATCAAGGTTTTAGCCAAGAAAAATAAAGCGCCTATGGTTTCTCTTTCGATAAACCAAAGAACAATCAACAGGAAATTTAATTGGTTGTCATTACTTTCTATTTTACCTCTTAGAGTAGCTGCTTATCCAGGAAATCAACAGAAACGGTTGGATGCCGTAGAAGAAAGAAAAGGAATCAACGCTTTTGGTAAAGGACGACTTGAAGTTACAGCACAGGTTAGCGATCCGGAGAATGATGAAATTGTTTCATATGATTGGAAAGTACAAACTGCTGATTCATTACTAACTGCAGGTGGCGAAGAAGTGCTTCCAGTACATAATCTCTCAGGGGAGGCTAATGTAACAATTCCGGAGATATGTGCTTGGCAGCCATTCAGACACTTAGTCACTTTAACAGTTACAGATTCTGCTGGAAACAAAGCCGGCGCCAGTATAGACTTTTCAGTATCGAGGAGTAACAAATTGACAAAGTTTCAGGAAAAGTTAAAAACCGTTCAAAAAGTACTGCCTTTAATTCCTACAGGTGGAGAACTAATCTGGCCTTTTATAAAAGAACCGGTTTCTACTTTTCTTGATGAACGATGGTTGAGTCTACCTCCCTTACTGCAGGATGTAGGATTGTACATGCTTGGTTTCCTTAATTGGGGATATGAAGCACCGATTCAAAAAGCCGATTTGAATATTTCAAATATAGAGGATATAAATCTTTCTACCTACGTAAATGAAACTACTGGAGAAGTTGAAGAAGAAATAACTTTAGGAAGCTCCTTTACTATAACGAATGAGGATAGTGAAAACAGTGCAGAAGAGATATATATGACTTTAGACAACCCGGCTTCTGGTGAAGAAGGACTTAACAGCGAGATTGAAAATGAAAATATTACTGTGAGTCTAGATGTAAAAGGATTTTCTTATAAGCTATTTTACAAAGGTAAATATACGAACTGGCAAAACTGCCATAATATACAAAAACTTTCACCGGGAGATGAAGCCACCGTAAAAATTGAGGTTACATTGAAGGAGGGAGCCGTTTTAGACAAAAGTTCGTATCCATGCGAACTATATGTATATCAGGCGAAAACATTGGACAAAGAGGAAAATGTAGATGAAATAGCGTTTACAGTTATAACATAATATCGGTAGAGGTTGCCATATAAAAAAAGAATTCCTAACTTTTTTTTCTAATCTACTTTATTTTTTCTATTTCGCTAAACTATTATAAGGGCGTCTTATTTCAATCACTCAGGGAAAAATCATGGATTACAAATTTAACAAAAAAATGGAGACGCTTCCAAGGAAGAAAATAAGAGAGTTACAGTTGGAGCGTTTGAAGGAGACGGTTCATCGTGTTTATGAGAATGTTTCTTTTTATCGTAAAAAGTTTAAAGAGAATAGTATAAGTCCTTCTGATGTTAAATCGTTGGATGATGTCACTAAGTTGCCTTTGACTACTAAAGATGACCTCCGAGAGAATATGCCTTTTGGTATGATGTCTTCTTCTCTTGATGACTGTGTTGAGCTTCATGCCTCTTCAGGCACTACAGGTACTCCGGTGACGGTTTGTTACACTCGGCATGATATTGAGGTTTGGTCTGAGGTTATGGCTCGTTGTCTTAGTATGTCTGGTCTTACTAAAAGTGATGTTTTTCAGAATCCTATCCCCTATGGAACTTTTACCGGTGCTTTTGGTTTTCATTATGGTGCACAAAAAGTTGGATCTCTTGTAATACCTACAGGTAAAGGACAGAGTGAACGGCAGTTGAATCTTATGAAATATTATGGAACTAGTTTTATTTCTGGTGTAGCGTCGTATGTTGTCCGCCTCGGTCAGATTGCTGAAGAGATGGATATGGATCCTGCTGAGGATTTGAAGGTTCGTAATGGTCTTTTTGGAGCTGAGATGTTTACACCTGGTTTGAAAAAACGTATTATGGATACTTGGGATATGGATGTACATGATATTTATGGGTTAACGGAGATGTGTGGACCTGGCGTTAGCACTGATTGTGATCAACATAATGGTTTGCATCTCTGGGAGGATCATTTTTTGGTGGAGTGTATCGATCCGATTACACTTGAACCTGTTGAAAAAGAAGAGGAAGGGGAGTTGGTTATAACTACTCTTACTAAACAAGGTATGCCACTTTTGCGTTATCGTACTCGGGATCTCGCAAGGTTGATAGATCAAGAGGTATGTGAATGTGGCCGTACACATGTTAAACATACAGCTATAAAAGCACGTAGCGATGATATGCTTATAATAAGAGGGACAAATATCTACCCTGGGCAGGTTGAATCAGCGTTGATGAAAAACCCGTATGTGGGTGTAAATTGGCAGATGATTTTAACCACTGAAAACGATCAAGATCAGCTTACTGTGGAAGTGGAGACTAAAAAACCACTTAGTGAAGAAAAAACTAGTCAGCTTGCTGAGGAATTAAAAAAAGCTATAAAAAACGTTATAGTTTTTACACCAAGAGTCAAAGTGCTGCCTCCTAAAAGTATTGAACAGGAAGGTTTGAAAGCTAAACGTGTTATAGATAAAAGAAATAAAGATTAAGAGAGGAGTTTTTTAGGATGGTTGACAAAACAGAAGATTATGCTGTAAAAAACATTGATGATAAAGAAGAAGGAAAAGAGTTGATTCATTGGGCTGAGGATCATATGCCTGTTTTGATGGAGATAAAAAAACGATTTGAGGAGAAAAAACCTTTGAAGGGGTTGACTTTGGGTTGTTGTCTTCATGTTACTAAGGAGACGGCGGTTTTGATGAAGACTCTTAAAGCTGGTGGAGCGACGGTGGCGTTGTGTGGTTCGAATCCTCTTAGTACTAATGATGCTGTTGCGGCGGCTTTAGCTGATGAGGGTGTTCATGTTTTTGCTTGGCGTGGAGTGTCGAATGAGGAGTATTATTGGTGTGTGGATCAGGTTTTAGGTTATAAACCAGATGTTAGTATGGATGACGGTAGCGATCTTGTCACTCGTCTCCACACTGAGAAGACTGATTTGCTTTCCAATGTGATTGGTGGAACTGAAGAGACGACTACTGGTGTAAACCGTCAGCGGATTATGGCGGAAAAAGGTGATTTGTGTTATCCTATTGTGGCGGTGAATGATGCGTTGACTAAACATCTTTTTGATAACCGGTATGGCACTGGTCAGAGTACTATTGATGGTATTCTCCGGGCTACATCTGTTCTTATAGCGGGGAAGACTTTTGTTGTTTCTGGTTATGGATGGTGTGGTAAAGGTGTTGCTAAGAGAGCACGTGGTATGGATGCTAATGTTGTTGTGACAGAGGTTGATCCGGTTAGAGCTTTGGAGGCTTCTATGGATGGTTTCCAGGTTATGCCTATAAGGGAGGCTGCTAAAATTGGTGATATTTTTGTTACTGTTACGGGTAATAAACATGTGATAGACAAAAATGCTATTGATAATTTGAAGGATGGAGCGTTGTTGGCTAATAGTGGACATTTTGATAATGAAATTAATGTTCCTTATCTTGAGGAGAAATCTGAGAGTTGCAGAGAGATACGTCCAGATGTTAAAGAGTACTGTATGAAGGATGGTAGAACGGTTTATCTTCTTGCTGAGGGGCGTTTGGTTAATCTTTCAGCGGCTGAAGGTCATCCTAGTGAGGTTATGGATATGAGTTTTGCTAATCAGGCTTTGACCGCAGAATGGCTGATAGATAATGGAAAAGGTCTTGAGAATAGGGTTTATCCGGTTCCTGAAGGGATTGATCAGAGGATAGCAGGTTATAAACTTGAAACTATGGATGTGGAGATAGACGAGCTTACCGATGTCCAAAAGGAATATATGGATAATTGGAGAGAGGGTACATAACCCAAATTTTTTTTCTCCTCACTTGAAACGTATTTTAGAGTATGCCAAATTCTTTTTCGGATTCTATCCATTCAATGGATAGTTCTTTTAATTTATAGTCGTTTATTACATTGCTCATGTTTGACACATTTACACACGATTATTTAATATTGTCGATTTATTTATCGTCTATTATCGAAGAAAGAGTGTTTTTAAATTGCAATAATCATTAATCTTTTTTTCAAATGTTTGTTATTACTAATAACAAACTTTTTATAAATGTATGTCATTATCGGGATTATGGATGTCGAAGAGATCAAAAGAATAATTACAGACCAAAAAGAAGAAATATCCTATATCTACAAAAATGAGAAAATAATTGAAAGAAAAATCCCCGTTAAAAAACTAAAAACATATCTAAAACACCCCAATATCCTCGCAATACTTGGACCCAGACGATGTGGAAAATCAATATTTTCAACTATGATGTACAAAGACAAAGAATATGGATACATCAACTTTGACGATGAACGAATCGCAAATCTATCAACAAAAGAATTAAATCTTGTTTTACAAGCCTTTTATGAACTCTACGGACAAGACACAGAATACCTTATCCTTGATGAAATACAAAATATCAAAAACTGGGAAAAATTTGTAAACAGATTAAGAAGAACTAAAAAAGTAATCATCACCGGCAGTAACTCTCAACTACTATCTGGAGAACTGTCGACACATCTTACAGGTAGACACATCGATTTCACACTTTATCCATTTTCATTCAATGAATACTTAACATTCCATAACAAAAAATTTAGCAACAAAGATTTTTATTCAACAAAAAAAACTGCAGAAATCAAAAACAATCTAAAAAAATACATGAAATATGGAGGATACCCTGAAGTATATAAATTTGGAAAAAAAATGCTTGCAAGAACATATGAAGATGTAATCCATAAAGATATACTGCTAAGATACAATATAAAAAATAAAAAAACTTTTAGTGAAATAGCAAAGTTTTTAGTTTCAAATTTTTCAAAAGAGATAACCTACAAAAAAATAAAAGATGTCAGCAAGATAAAAAATGTTCACACAATTAAAAATTATGTTGATTATCTAACTAATGCATATCTGATTATAATCCTAGAACGTTTTTCCTTTAAACTTAAAAAACAAACAATTGCCCCAAAAAAAGTCTATTGTATTGATACAGGTATAATAAACTCAGTTGCCTTCCGCTTCTCCGACAATAAAGGACGACTTATGGAAAACCTTGTCTGTATTGAACTTCTGAGAAGAAAATCATATAATAAATCAGAATTTGAAATATATTACTGGAAAGATCATCAGCAGAGAGAAGTAGATTTTGTAATCAAAACAGGACAAAACATCAAGCAGTTAATCCAGGTAACCAATGTATCTAGCAAAGAGGAAATTGAGGGACGAGAAATCACATCCCTTATCAAATCAGCTGAAGATTTAAACTGTAAAAATCTTTTATTGGTTACATGGGATTTAGAAGATGAAATTGTAGAAGATAACATGAAAATTCGTTGTATCCCAATATGGAAATGGCTGTTAACATCGTAACTCTTACTTTTTACTGATCATCTTGGTTAAACATCTTTTAATAAGTTCTTCTTTAGAAAAGGATTTTTATATCCTGTCTAACATCCGTAGTTCTCTTTAACTTTATCTACATTTGGAGACTACTAAAAAACAGGTTTAATTAACAAGAAATATTATCACAACACAAAAAAAGGAAAAAATATGATAACACTAATAGGAACTGGACACGTATTCGACCTCTCACAAGCAATACTACACAATTTAGATGAAAAACAACCCAACATCATATGTGTCGAACTAGACAAACAAAGATACGCAGCACTACAAAAAAGAGAAGAAGACCCGGAGGCATATCAACAAGCTAGAAAAAACGCACCATTCATATACAGATTAATAGCTCGATTTCAAGAAACCATGGCAAAACAATATGGTGTAGAAGCAGGCGACGAAATGATGACCGCAATAAAATATGCTCAATCTCATCAGCTACCCGTTGGATTCATAGATATTAACGCTCAACAAATGTTCAACCGAATGTTCAAAAAAATGAGTGTCAAAGAAAAAATAAAACTTTTTTTAACCGGCTTCACCGGTTTTTTCATCAGTAAAAAAAAGGTTGAAAAAGAATTAAATCGATATCAAAAAAATTTCGACAAATACATCAAACAGATAGG
>JAZKSG010000050.1:0-7592 GCA_036626215.1 Thermoplasmatota archaeon | reverse complement strand
AGTCTTGGTTACATTTTTTTGTTCCAAATTATCTATGCTGCGGTAACTCAGTTTGGGAGAGTGCACGGCTGAAGACCGTGATGTCGAGGGTTCGAGCCCCTCCCGCGGCATAAAACAAAATTGTCGTTTCTTTTTTTTGTAACATCTGCTTTATCAGCTACATAATCATATGCATATAAAATATAAATAGTTCGAAAAAAATCATATATAAGGTTGGGATGCTTCTATGAGTATAAAAAGTATAAAAACACAGTTACTAGAAAAAGGTTTTGTAGGTAAACTAAAGAATAGCAACATATCTTTTAATCTGAATCCGTTTTCTTCAGAGAACGAATCAGAAGCCAGTACAAAGATGAATGATCAATCAGATGAGATGGATTTTCATCTACAAATAGTAGAGAAAGTAGATCGTGTAATAGCGGAACACGAAAAGGAAAACAAAACCAAAAAAGAAAAACAGACGAAAAGTAAATAATTAGTTATCTCATAAATTTTACATATACAGATTTATTTAAAAAATTTAATCAAAAAAATGAGATATAACTGCGATGGGCTAAATAACTCCATATGTTAAGTTTTATATACTGTATATAGATTCAATTTAAGGGAAGACCAACCTGGGATGCTAAAAAAAGTGTTTGATAAGGATGAATGTATGTTAGGTTGTATTAGAAAAGGGTAAAAAAAAATAGGTTTATCTAGTCTGAAGAGGGATGGAATTTTGTATCTTAAAGAAATCCATGTGGAAAATTTTAAATCATTCGGTAAAAAATTAAATATTCCTTTTTTTCCAGGTTTCACTGCTATAACCGGCCCTAACGGTTCCGGTAAAAGCAACATAGCTGATGCTATACTCTTTGTCCTAGGTCCGAAGAGTTCAAAAGAGATGCGAGCAGGGCGTCTCACAGATCTAATTTTTAACGGAGGAAAAAAACGTAAAAACCCTGCTAAAAAATGTAAAGTATCACTAGTTTTTGACAACTCCGAAAGACGGATGCCGGTTGATGCAGATGAAGTAAAACTAACCCGTATGGTTAAACGTGCCCCTCTAAAAGACGACCCTGACAACTACTACAGTCGTTTCTATATAAATGAAAACTCAGCTAACTTTTCAGATCTACAAAACGTTCTACAACACGCAAGGATGTCTGGTGACGGATACAACATCGTTAAACAAGGAGATGTAACCAGTATAATAGAGATGGGAGGGGTAGAAAGACGACGTATAATCGACGGTATAGCAGGAATAAGCCATTTCGACAAAGACATAGAAAAAGCAGAAGAAGAAAAAGAAGAAGTAGATGAAAACCTAGATAGAATCAAAATAATTCTAAATGAGATAAACTCTCAGATACGACAGCTTAAAAAAGATCGAGATGAAGCATATCGATACAAAGAACTGAAAGATCAACTATACGAAGTAAAAGCAAAAAAAGCCTTGAAGAAAAAACAAGAGATAGAAGACCAGATAGCTGAAGTACAAAAACAAGTAGAATCCTATCAAAAAGAAAGAGAAGAACTAGAAGATAAAGCCAAAAACACCAAAGAACAATATAAAGAAAAACAAAAAAAACTAGAAGAGATAGAGCAAAAAATAGCTGATGTCGGTGGAGACGAAGTAAAAGAAATCAAAGAAAAAATAGAAAACATAAGAGAAGAAGAAATCAAAGTAGAAGAAAGAATCAACTATTCTAACGATGAAATAAAACAGTTGAAAGAAGAAGAGGAAGAACTAAAAAACAACCTTGAACAAGTAAAAAAAGAACTAAACAACTTCGAAGAAGAAAAAAACGATACAAAAAATGTTTTAGAAGAAAAAACAAAAACTCTTGAAGAAAAACAAAACGAGTTAAAAAAGATTAAAGACGACATAGCTCAAACAGATGACAAAACAATGGATCTCTCCCATGAATTATCTAAAATGAGAGAGGAATACAAAGATAAAAACAACCAGGTACATGAGTTAAAACTTAAACGTGATCGTTTCGACGAACAAATAGAAAAACTGTTACGGCAGATAGCAGAACTAGAAGAACAACAATCCACCTACAGTTTCGAACTAAAAGACATAAAATGGCAAAAAAAAGAAACACGTAAAGAACACAACCAGAAAAAAAAGAAAAAAGAAGAATTAGAAAAACAACTTTTTAATAAAAAAAAGCAGATTTCAGAGCTAAATGAACAACTAGCGGATCTAGAAAACCGTATCCGCCGCCTACAAAGACAACAATCGAAGCTACAGGCAGAATATGATGCAGCTAAAACAATGGATAGAAAATACAACCAAGCGGTTAACGAGATTCTAAAACATAGAGACCAAGGTAAACTACAAGGAGTACATGGCACCATAGCTGAGTTAGCTGATGTAGAAGACAAATATAAAACAGCAGTGGAGACAGCTGCTGGTGGACGAATGCAGTCTATCGTAGTTGATGATGATCAAGTAGCTGCTGAAGCTATAAACATTTTACAAGAAAAAGATCTAGGTAGAGCCACTTTTTTACCTCTAAACAAGATGCGTAAAGGCAAACCCCGAGGTAAACCATTGATGGCGATAAAAGACCCCAAAGCAGTAGGGTTCGCTATAGACCTCGTTGATTTCAGAGATAAACACAGAAGTGCTTTTTGGTATGTATTCCGAGATACAGTAGTAGTAGAAAGTTTAGATGACGCCCGAAGACTGATGGGTGGAGTAAGACTAGTAGACTTAAAAGGTAGTCTAGTAGAGGCAAGCGGCGCTATGCGCGGAGGTAGCAAACTACGCAGCAGGATATCTTTCAGTAAAAAAGACAAAGGAGCACTAGAAAAAGTCACAGAGGAACTCAACGAAGCAACCAGAGTTCAAGATGAAACCTCTGAAAAAATAAAAACTTTGAAAACAGAGATAGCTGAAATAGAAAACCAGATGAGTGAAGTAAAAACGGTAGACGAAAAAGAGAAACACCTCAGAGATCTAAACGTTAGAAAAAAAGAATTCAGTAAAAAACTTGAGAGAGTAAAAGAAGAACTTGAAGACAAAAAAACAGAAAAAGAAAAACTCTTAGAAGAAAAACAGCAAATAGAGGAAAAAATCAAGGAACTACAGAACAGGGTTAAAGAACTCGATGAAATCAAAGAACAAAAAGGAAAACTTTTGATGAAAGGAACAAAAAAACAGCTAGCTCAAAAAGCCCGTAGTTTAGAAGAAACAGTGACAGATATACAGGACGAAGTACGTAGCCTACAATCCAATAAAGAAACATTTGACAAAAAAATAGAACTGTTAGAAGAACGAAAAGATGAACACGACACAAAGATAGAAAAAATAAAACAAGAAATCAAAGACCACCGAGATAATGTTGAAGAATTAAAGAAAAAAAGAGAGGAATATCGTGACAAACTACAAACGTTGATGTCTGTAGAAGAAAAAATGACTGGAAAAATCAAAGATTTAACAGAGGAAAGAGATAAAATATATCGAAAAACTGTGGAGATGGAAAACGAGTTAGACAACATCAACACTAAGATGGAATCATACTATGACCTCATATCCCGAGCTAAATATCGACTTCCAACTTTAGAAGAAAGCGTTGAAGAACTAAATCAAGAGTTGAAACTATATGATGTAGAGATTAAAGATAAAAAACTTCCAAATATAGAATCATTAAAAGAATCAATAAACGTAATAGAAGAAAACATGCGGGAGTTAGAACCCGTCAACATGCGCGCCTTGGAAGAATATGAACATCAAACTGAACGTAAAAACAAGCTAGATGAAGACGTTAAACATCTAAAAGATCAACGTAAAAACTTGGTTAAACTCGTTAAAAACATCACCAATAAAAAGAAAGAACGTTTCTATGAAGTTTTTGACGCTGTAAACGAAAACTTTGAAAGAATCTATAGTCAACTTTCAGAAGGAGGAAAGGCAGAACTAAAACTTGAGGATCCCGATAACGTCTTCGAGAGTGGTTTAACCATTAAAGCCCGCCCCCGAGGTAAAAAAGTACTGCTTCTGGATGCTTTATCCGGCGGAGAAAAAAGTATAGCCTCCTTAGGTTTTATTTTTGCTATACAACAATATGACCCTAGCCCGGTCTATGTTTTAGATGAGGTAGATATGTTTCTAGATGGAGTCAACGCTGAAACAGTTAGCAGGATGGTGAAGAAAAACGCGCAGGACTCCCAGTTTATCATGGTTTCTCTACGTAAAATCGCTTTGAAAGAAGCAGATTACGTATACGGCGTAACCATACGAAACAACGGTGTATCAGACATGATAGGAAATGTAGACCCGTCTTCAGTAGGACCAAAAGGCGAGTTAAATGTGGATGACGGAGGAAGAATGAATGCAGTCAATTAAAAAACCAGATGCATCTGTAGATAACGACTTGATAAACCATCTTTTATTCCATAAATCTATAATAGATGAAGAAAGCGATGCATCCCGGATCAACCATTATGTAGAAATGTTGAAAAAAACCGATCAAGGAGAACATGTATCTATAGACAACCCTTTTGATAGATCTATAGCTATCGCTTTTGAACTAGTTATGAAACAACATCTAAACCCCTGGGAGATAGACCTAGTTAATTTTTCCACGCTGTATCTTGAACGAGCAGAAAAAGAAAAAATAGATCTTATAACTGCAGGTAGAATAATCTATATGGCTTGGAAAGTACTAAAAATGCAGAGCGACGACCTAGTAGTAACCATGGAGGAAGATGATGAAGAAGAAGACAGTTATGACCCATTCGACTGGGAGGATCTACCCTCTGAGATGTGGCTGAGTGAAGACGATGCATACTCCTATACAAACCTAGTTATGGAGACACCTGAACCTCCTATAGAAAAACCTGTTCGTAGAAAAACCAAAAGAAAAGTGTCTTTGATTGAGCTTTTAGATGCTTTCAACGAAGCACGGAAAGAAGCAGAAGAACGAAAACTATCTGAAGAACGAAGAAAAAAAGCTCAAAAAAGGATGGCGGAGAAAGCCAGAGAGCGAATGGAAGACACTACACATGAAGACAACCTGGAGGAAGATGTAAACCAGGTATGGCAGAAAATCAGAGAACATCCAAACAAAACCATGACTTTAAACGACATCTGCAACGAACAAAACGACAGATCTGAAGTTATAAAATTTTTATTATCGATTCTTTTCCTAGCGAATGACAACAAAATACAGGTTTACCAAAAAAAGTTTCCATATGGAAAAATATTTATTAAAAACAAAGGATATAGTTAAAGAACAGCTACTCAAAAAAAAGTGTTTTAAGGTTTGATCTACAAATGGGGAAAAAAAATAAGCGTTTAGTGGAATCAGTTCTTTTCTCTGCAACCGAACCCGTCAGTATAAACCAGATTAAAGAAGCAACAAGTTTATCCCGTAAAAAAGTGAAGAAAAACCTGGAAGAACTCATCAAAGATTACAACGTAAAACGAAAAAACGATACATCAATGGAGATAACTAAAGCCGGAGACAAATATGCGATGCAGATCAAAAACAAATATGCAGATAAAAGCCGGATGGTAGCCGAACCAGAAATAGATAGCAACCTTTTGAAAACGCTAACACTTATCGCTTTTCATCAACCAGTTAAACAAAGCAACCTACGACGTATGATCGGTACAAAAGCATATGATCATGTAGACAGACTTTCTTCTTTAAAACTTATACATGCCAAAAAACATCGGAATACAGAGATGCTTACTACGACTAAACGTTTCCCAGAATATTTTGGTATAGAAAGTACTAAACCCGAAGAAATACGTGATTTTTTGATGAAAAAAGTCGCGGAGAAAGTAGATCAAGAAAAATCTGATAAACAATAAAAAAAACTTTGTTTTTTAAAACCCATGTTTAACTTTGTAAACATGTAAAGATTACAGTATAACAAAAAATTTGTTTTTTTTTTGTTAGAGAAATATTAGAAAAATAAACAATACTAAACCCTGAATCATCGAAAAACGAAGTATATCTGTAGTCCGAGCTACATTTTCAACATCGATCAAAGGAAGAGACAAACTATAAAGAGTAACAGCAACCAAAGGAATACTCAAAACTATATACCATATTTTTGGAAAAATCAAAAAACCAGGGATATAAAGAAAAAACATTGAAAAACCGAGGATAAAACACCCCATATATACAGCTTTTTTTCTACCAATCATAACAGGCAACGTTACGCGTACCTCTCTGTCCCCCTCAACATCTCGGACATCCATCAGTATTTCACGTGAAAGAAAAATAAAAAAAGCAACTGATGTGAAAAACAATGGTTTAACCAAATTACCCACTACTGCCCCTCCATAACTAAAAGCTAAAGCAGTTGTAAAAGAAACCACTACGTTTCCAAGAAAACCTCTGCTTTTTGAAACTATCTCATACAAACAAATCAATGTTATACCAATAACCGAAAAAAGAAAAACCATCAAGTTTACAAAAACAGATAAAAACAAAGCCAAGAGAAACATAATTATTCCAGACCAAAATGCAGTCTTAGGTTTCAACAAACCTTTCTGCAAAGGCCGATCAGGATGTATAGTTTTATCTATCTCATAATCAAAGAAATCATTGAAAGGCATACTACCAGCACCTACCAAAAAAACAGCTATCATAGCCAACAGTAAATCCAAAGAGAAATATTCTGCACCCGCTGATACCGCACCGATATACACACAAACCATACCTAAAACTGTTATTTCAGGTCGAATTATGCGGATGAAACCCCAGATTTTATCAGAAAAAATTACCATTTTTAAGAAGAAAAACTCCTATCTATGATATTTAACAAACATATTATTTAAAATTAATCTTAAAAAAAATATATCTTACATGATTTTTTTACAAACAAAAAAGTTAATACACTATTTTCATCTAAAACACCCAGATTATGGAAAAAACTCTGAAAAGTAGAACACATAACATACCAGAAGCACCTATACAAAAACTCTTAGAAGAAGTAAAACCACCAGAAAACACTATATCTCTTGGTCAAGGAGCACCATTCTTCCAACCACCTAAAGAAGCCATACAAGCCGCGATAAAAACAATAAAAACACCAGAAGGAAACAGGTATACGCCGGATGCAGGAATACTATCTCTAAGAAAACAGATATCAAAAAAACTTGAAAAACAAAACAAAATAAAAGCCGATCCAGAAAAAAATATAACAGTTACATCTGGTGGAAATCAAGCTTTTCTAAACACCATAATGGCTATAACAAAACCTGGAGACAACATAATAATTCTAACACCCCATTATTTCAATCATCCTATGGCGGTTCAACTAACCGGATGTAAACCTATAACCGTTGAAACAACAACGAACTATCAACCCAACCCAGAAAAAATATTTGAAAAGGTAAACTCTAAAACCCGAGCTATAATAACAATTTCTCCTAACAATCCAACGGGGGCAGTATACTCTAAAAACGTTCTAAAAAAAATCAACCAATACTGTAAAGAAAACAACATATACCATATATCCGATGAAGCCTACGAAAAATTTGTATACAACAACAAAAAACACTATAGCCCCAGTAGTTTCGACACAAAAAACGAACACACCATAACTCTTTTTTCATTCTCCAAAACATACGGAATGCC
>JAZKSG010000049.1:0-7610 GCA_036626215.1 Thermoplasmatota archaeon | reverse complement strand
ATTATTTTTATTGACTCCTTGTCTACCCTTCTAAATAAAAGCTTGACTGTTGATAATTTGGTTACTCTAACTAGTTTTTTAAACCGTCTTTCAGGTTCAGGTAAAATTATTTTTGCTACTGCTAATCCCACTGAATGGTCTGATGAGATTCATAGTGCTTTTCAGATGAACTCCGATATACATTTTAGAGTCGCTAGAGAGAAGATGCCTGGTATAGGCATAGTTCATAATATTTATCTTGAGAAGTTTAATGGCGCCCAGCATAAATATGAACCTATGACTACTTTTTCAGTTAGACCTGGTAGCGGTTTAGCTATTGAAACAAGTGGAGTTGCGTTCTAAAAAAGAGAAAGGTGAAAAGAAATGGCTAAGATGGAAAAAGATGAAATAAAAAAAATTATTCAGAAGAACCCCCATCTTAGAAGATACCTAGAGAAAATAAAGAAAGAAGTAGGTACACCAGATTTTTATAGTACTGTTCCCCGTGATCTTAAAGACAAAGAGTATCCAAACCTGATTTATACAACTAAAGGCTCTGTTTTTATCCACCTCTATAAAACTAAAGACATGGATGATATTGAATATGTTGCTATTGCACCAACTTTAGATAAAGAAGAGGAAGAGAAGCGAGATAGAGTACAAGAGTTGATGTATGAGAGAGCCCATATGAGAGATGACGTTGAAACTGAAGATGAGCTAAGAAAAGCCATAAAAGAAGTAGTAGAAGAAGTTACGGTTGTTGATGAAAAATCAGCGGGTAAACTTGGTAAAAGCAGAGGGAATAAGGTCAGGGTTGCATCAGAAGAAAAATCAGATATTATTTATGATATAACAAAAAAAGTGGTAGGGGGTGGACCATTAGAGCCTTTTATGCGTGATCCCTATATTGAAGATATTCATATAATAAGTGGTGAAAATGTTCATCTTATCCATAAAGTTTTTGACATGGTTAAAACCAACATCCATATTGATGATGAATGGGCGGATACGTTTTCGCAGGAGTTTAGTGAGAAGATTGGGAGCCCGGTGAGTGAAGGGCAACCTATTGCTGATGGAACATTGCCCGATGGAAGCAGAGTGAATATAATACACAGTAGAGATGTTAGTTTAAAAGGACCAAGTATGACTGTCCGTAAGTTTAGTGAGACGCCTTTGAGTATAACGCAGCTTATGGACTGGGGGACTTTTAGTACAGGTGTGGGTGCATATCTTTGGCTTTGTATGCAATATGGAAGAAGTGTTTTTGTTTGTGGAGAAACAGCATCTGGTAAAACTACTACTGCTAATGCTATGTTTGTTTTTATCCCTCCAGAGAAAAAGATTTATTCTGTGGAAAACACCCCAGAGGTACAGGTTCCACATGATGTATGGCAACAGATGCTTACTCGTCAAAAAGGACCTAAAGAAAGCCATGTTGATGAAGGAGAACTACTAAAGACGGCGCTTAGATCCAGACCAGACTACATAATACCTGGTGAGACTCGAGGTGAAGAAGGAAGAGTAGTTTTTCAAGCTATGCAAACTGGACATCCAGTTGTAACGACTTTTCATGCTGGATCTGTAACCAAAGTCATTCAACGTTTTACAGGTCATCCCATTGATGTACCGAAACCGTTTATGGATAACCTTGATGTTGTTTTAATTCAACTTGCTATTCAAAGAAAAGGAGAAAAATTGAGGCGTGTTATTTCCCTTGATGAAATAGAAGGATACAACAAAGTTGCAGATGGTATAATGTCAAGGAAGGCTTTTGAGTGGGATGCTGCAGACGATCAACATATATTCAAAGCCAATCGTAACAGCTACGTTTTAGAGCAGGAAATTGCCCCTATGGCAGGTTATGAAAACCCTATGGATATATATGAAGAATTCGACCGGCGTAAACACATCCTTGACAGAATGATCGAAGAAAAAATTTTTGACTATTATGAAGTGGTACAGTTTATTTGGACATATTATAGAGAGGGAGAAAGAGGGCTCCCTATATCTATATAAAAATTTGAGGGAAAGCAAGTCATGGCAAAGATGAATGAAGAAGAAGTAAAGAAGGTTCTCGAAAAACATCCGCATTTAAAGAGATATATAGAAGGTATTAAAAATAGGATGGGTGAACCTGTTTTTTATTCATCTTTGCCTTTTGAGGTACGTGATGAAGAACATCCTAATTTGATATATCCTACTAAAGGCTCAGTTTTTGTCCATATATACAAGACAGCTGATATGGATGAAAGAATGTATCATGCAATAGAACCTCATCTAAATGAGGAAGAAAAAAAGAAACATGATCAGCTTCTAGATATTATCGTTAGGAAAGCTCCTGAGAAAAAAAGTGTTAGAAGTAACGAAGAGTTGAAAAAAGTACTGAAAGAGCTTATAGATGAAATAATTGAAGTTGATGAAAACGCTGAGGGGTTTAAACCTAGAAAAAAAGGTTTATTTGGCAAACCGAAAGATAAGATAAAAGCTACTTCATCCCAAAAAAATGCAATAGAATATTATGTCATGAAAAATGTTGTAGGAAACGGTCAAATCGAATGTTTTATGCGTGATCCATGGCTTGAAGATATACATGTTGTAACAGGAGAAAAAATACATCTTATCCACAAAATCTTCGGGATGACCAAAACCAATGTCGAGTTAAGCAAGGAAAACGCTGATGAGTTTGTTCGTCAACTTAGTGAAAAAATGGGATCTCCTGTAAGCGAAGGGAATCCCATCGCTGATGGTGTTCTACCAGATGGAAGCAGAGGAAACATCGTGTACAGCGACTCTATTAGTATTCGTGGTCCAAGTATGACGATCCGTCGTTTCACTGAAACTCCTATTAGTGTAACCCAGCTTATCAAATGGGGAACTATGAACACCGGCATAGCTGCCTATTTATGGATATGTCTTGAGTATGGAAGAAACTTTTTTATCTGTGGGGGTACAGCTTGTGGTAAAACTACAACTATGAACGCTATAGTTCCTTTTATTCCTCCTGAAAAAAAGATTTATAGTGCAGAGCAATCACCAGAGTTACAAGTTCCACATAAAGTTTGGCAGAGGCTTTTAACCAAAGATTCAGGGCCTAAAGAAGGACAAGTAGATATGTTTGATCTTCTTAAAGCAGCTTTGAGGAGTCGCCCTGAATATATTATCCCAGGTGAGGTTCGTGGAGCAGAGGGAAACATTGTTTTTGGTGCAATGCAGACAGGGCATCCATGTATGACTACTTTTCACGCTGGGAGTGTTACCCAGGTTATACAGCGTTTTACCAGTCATCCGATTAATGTCCCTAAAACGTTTATGGATAACTTGGATTTCGTCGTCATTCAGCTCGCTATTGAACGTGACGGAAAACTCCTTCGAAGAGTCACCACAATAGACGAAATAGAGGGATATAATCGTGCTGTTGATGGTATTATGTCTCGTAGAGCTTTTGAATGGAATGCGTTAGATGATAAACATCGTTTTGTAGCTAATCGTAATAGCTATGTTTTAGAGGAACGTATAGCCAAAACCGCAGGATATGAAGATCTATCTGAGATTTATAGCGAATACGAACGTCGTAAACATATTTTAGAGCGTATGGTAGAAGAAGACATCATGGATTATTATGAGGTTACACAATCTATATGGGGTTTCTACAAAGAGGGAGAAAAAGGTATACCTATAAAAGTTTGAAAAAAAATAGAAAAAATGTAAGGGTTAAAAAGAAAAGATGGCTAAAGAGGAAGAAGAAAAACCTGATGATAGACAAGGTTTCGCACAACAACTTAGAATAGCATATAACTCTCTGGAAGATAAAAGAAAATTCTATGTAACAGTTTTAACACCGTTGATAATAATCGGATTGATCGTTTTCTCTCTCCCTATTGTTCTTAATATTTTACTACCAGTTAAACTTAATTTGAACCCTATAACTTTTGTTGTAGGAGGAGTTGTACCTATTTCCATAGGTATACTCTATCCTTATATTGAATGGAAAAACAAGGAGACAGATATAGATAGTAAGATGCATTTTTTTATAACACATCTTAGAGTTTTATCTATCTCTGATCTTTCTTTGCAGGATATAATCAAGATGATAGGGGGTAAAAAGGTATACGGTAGCTTGGGTGAAGAGTTTAAAAAAATTAGTGTTTTAACTGATAAATGGAGGATGCCTACCTCAAAAGCTTTTCGTTTTGTTTCAGAGCGTACACCGAGTAAGATTTTGACAGATTTTTTAGATCGTTTTTCTCAGAGTCTCGACAGTGGAGTTGAACACAGGGAGTTTGTAGAAACGGAGCAAGATGCAGTACTGCAGGAATACAAAACCATGTATGAGTCAAGCAACGAAAACATTGTGATTTTAAACGAGGTTTATGTCAGCTTGCTTATAGCTATAATTTTTGTGATGAGCATGGGGATAGTTCTCCCTATTATTATGGGAACTGAAAATATGAACATGTTCATCTATATGTCATCTTTTATGCTTATAGTAGCTGAAGGTTTATTGTTATATTTATTGAAAGCTATGATACCTGCAGATGATATATGGCATCAGACGGGTGAAAAAGGAGAGGTTGAAAAAAAGATTAACAGGTTTTTCAAAATTTCGATATCTGGATGTATTTTTACTGTATCGATAATATATTTCAGTTATTTTGTTTTAGAGATAGGTTTTATTCGGAGTTTACCGATTGAAATAATTGTAGCGGTAGCAGTGACTCCTCTTTTTGCAGTTGGAGGAGTTACGTTTATAGAGGAACAAAAGATCAATAGAAAAGAGAGTAGCTATCTTGGTTTTCTACCTGCTTTAGGATCTATTTCTGCTATGAGAGGTGGAAAAATAAATGATTCTGTTTACTATTTAAGTAAGAAAAAATATGGTGTTCTTTCTAGACATATACGTAATCTTTATAGACGACTTCGAACCCGTATTGATGATGATGCAGCCTGGGAATGGTTTGGTATAGATACTGGTAGTAACTATGTACAGCGTGGTAGCGAGATGTTTCGGGAGGCTACTTTTGCTGCAGGGAACCCTCGTAGTGTTTCTCAGATGATTTCTGAGAATCTTCGTAAGATTCGTGATTTACGGATTAAAAAGCTTACTATCGTTAATACTTCTATTGCTTTGTTTGCAGGTATAACTTTTGGTATCTCTTTTGCTATCTATGTCTCTCTGATTATAGGTGAACATCTAAATGGTATTGTACGTGATATGGGTAATCCTTTTGCAAATACAGAAGGAATGGGTGGTTTAGAGATGGGGCAACTTCTGCATTCGATTCCTCCATCTATGTATTATGGTAACTTTCTCATCATTTTTGCAGTGTTAGTTATACATTGTTTAATGCTTTCTTTGACTTTAAAAGTTATACGTGGCAGCCATAAATATCTAGTTTTTCTTTATTTTGTACCTTTTGTATGGATTGTAGCAATTACAAGTGTCGTTGTACAAATTTTTATTGGCGGCATAATTACATAAATAATATAAACCAAGCAAATTATGAAAAAGATTAAAAAATGTTGTTTAAATTAAAAAACCATGTTTGACAAATTTGGTTTTTTGAGGAGAAAAAAAAATAGTTTATATGTGTGAGAGGTTAAGTTTAAAATGAAAAAAATAGGAGTTTTAACTGGCGGAGGAGACTGCCCTGGTTTAAACGCAGTTATAAGAGCAACTGTTAGAAAAGCTATACAGTATGACTGGGAGATAATTGGTATAAAAAACGGTTGGAGAGGGCTTATAGAGGGAGAATTAGAGCTTTTAACTGATTATTCTGTCTCAGGAATACTCCCAAAAGGAGGAACGATAATTGGAACTTCTAGAGCGAATCCGTTTAAAAACTCTGAGGATTTACAGAAAGTTCTTGACAACATTAAAAGATTTGGTTTAGACGCTCTATTAGCTATAGGCGGCGATGATACTCTAGGAGTAGCAGACCGGCTACATAGAGAACATAATATACCTGTTATAGGAGTACCAAAGACTATAGATAATGATGTCTCATGTACCGATTACACTTTTGGTTTTGACACCGCTGTAAGTATTGCAACACAAGCCATTGACAGATTACATTCCACAGCTGAATCACACCACCGGGTAATAGTAGTTGAAGTCATGGGGCGACATGCAGGATGGATCGCTACCATGGCAGGTATAGCCGGAGGGGCAGATGAGATATTGATACCTGAGAAACCATTTGATATCGAAGAAGTCTGTCATAATCTAAAAGCTCGATATGAACGAGGTAAAAACTTTAGTATAATAGCCATAGCAGAGGGAGCCAAGCCTAAGGAGATGGATTCGGTTGTTACAAAAAGTAAGGAAAAAGATGAATTTGGGCACGTACAACTAGGTGGAATTGGACATACATTAGCTAGTGAAATAGAAGAACGGATGGATGTAGAAACTCGGGTAACTGTCTTGGGGCATGTACAGAGAGGAGGGACTCCTACAGCATATGATAGAGTGCTTGCAACTCGTTTCGGTGTGAAAGCGGTGGATAGTATAAAAAACAAAGAATTTGGGACGATGGTAGCTCTTCAGGGAAACAAAATAGTTAACGTACCTATTGAGGAAGCCGTAGCGGAACAAAAAACAGTGGACAAAGATCTCTATAATATTGCAAAAGTATTTTTTGGAAGATAAATATCTTCTCTTTCTTTTAAATATCTCTTTTTTTTTATTGTAGATTTAAAATAGTATCAGTGAAGGCACTAGGTGTGGTAAAAGCAATTACTCCACGCATACCTTGCTCAGGGACAACATTACCTGATACCTCAGTACGTACATCTATACCAGAGAAACAAGAGGTGGTATTCACCATTAGGGCTACCAAATCATTATCATTAATGACAGGTGTAGCTGACAGGCAAGAACCATCCGCATCTCTTATTACAATAACTCCAAAGGTTTTGTTGCTAAGTTTGCTACTATTCAAAGTTTGAAATAAACCATTAGAGACACCGTTGTTGAAACAGTTACTTTCATAGTTTAAAATAACTCGAGACGATGTATCAGATATAGAGACAAAAGTGTTGGAGAGATCAATACTTTTTGACCCTGCTATAGTTGACACAAATATAGCTACCTCAGTGACATTACTCCCATCACTGTATCCGCTAACCTGGGTGACTCTAACACCGCTTGAGATTTCGTTGATAGTTTCTGCCCCGGTTTCTAAAGCCTGTTGTTGCAGACTATTCATCGTTTGGAGGAGTACACTCGCTGTTACACCAGCAACCATAATCATGGCTATGAAAATGATTAGAGATCCTACTCCAATGGAAGCTTCGTCATCTTGTAGTAGTTCTCCCCTCCTCAATGATAAAAGGTTTAAGTTTTCACCCCCTCAAATATAAAAAAACCAAATAAATTGGGAAAACCCTAGGTTTTTTCTATCTAGGCATATCTAATTTTTTTAGAGCCCATCCAATACCAAAAAGTGTAATATGTTTAAAGAATAAAAAACTATTGCAAGAAATTTATGAAAATAAAAAAGTGAGGGAATTAATCTTTGCTTATAGACTAAACGAGATTTATCTAATTTTGTAGGTTGTATATTATGTCAACGTAGCTTTTTGGTGAGGTAAACGAAATTATACCAGGACCACCAATCTCAGGAACAACACGA
>JAZKSG010000048.1:0-7778 GCA_036626215.1 Thermoplasmatota archaeon | reverse complement strand
TAATTGTGGTAGACATAAAACCCCGCAACAGAGTTTTTCTGCAAAATTAAAAAAAACAGTGTTTTTGTTTTAGATTCGTAGGAAAACAAACAGAAGATAGAAGTTCCACAAAAAAAAACAACAAAAAAAACTTTAAAAAAAAGAATAAAAAAAAAACCAAAAAATTTTTTTTTTAGATGACACCTAACTCAGATAGCTTCTCTGGTAGATAGGTATCAGTTACATAGTCAAGACCGTATTTAGCTAAGGCCTGCTGCTCTGATTTTTTACCGAGTTTTAACTGCAGTTTTATTTCTCCCTCCCAGAAATCATCTTGGAAACGTGGATCAGATAACTCACTTTTCAGAGATTTTATATCTCCCTTAGTTAGTTTATCTGTCGGTAGATCATAGTGTTCAATATCTGATGGAGTTACACCTAAGTATTGAGCGCTAGGTGTAGCAAGATACTCTGAAATATGTGCTGTTTTAATAGCTCCATATGCTACACTACCAAAGATTCGAAAACTCCATGGGTCACAGTCAGTAAAAACCAATACAGGTATCTGTTTTTCTTCACTAAGTCTTTTGATAAATCGACGTGTAGATCGAGCAGGCTGTCCTTTAAGATGTACAAGCAACGCGTTATTGGTTTGGTCGAAACCATTCTCTACCAGCCGATCAAACATACCACCGGTTTCTATAGCTAACATAAAATCTGCATCTATATTTTTAAAAGTGAGTTTTTCAGGTTCAACATTATAAGGAATACTGTATCCTGCATCTCCTACATCATCCTGACAATGTATCCTCCTCTTCTTTTTATTACGAGTGATTTCCTCTATCTCTATATCTCCCATAACTCTAGCGCCGTCTTCCTCAGGACGAAGTTTGAAATCCTCTCTCATACAGTTGGTTATAACTTCTAAATCTTCTGCAAGTAGATTCGACTCGCTTTGAGAATGAAACTTAGCCATATCCCACCCTTCAGAGATATAATACATCTCTCTTAATGTTGAAGATTTCTCGTTGTTAATCATGTTTTTAATAAACTCTGTCATATACATCGTTCTAAGAAGCATATATGCTCCTTTCAAAGATTTAGCTGAACGTTCAGTGTTTTTGTTTCCATATTTCCAAACATTTAATTTTTCATCAAAATCAATGTTGGATTTCGTCCGAGTAGGAAGCTGAATGTTAGGTATCTCCGTGCTTTTAAAATCTTTATATATCTTCTCAGCGATTCCATCAATTTTTTCTACAACTTCTGAATAATCTTTCGCCATAGTTTATTCACTTCCCTCCCATCTGTCTGCACCAATCACATAGGACGGATTTATCTTTTCAATATAGAGATCATTTTCATCAAGATCCCCCTCTTCCAACCCCGCTAATTCAAAATTGATATCTATCTTATCGGTAGGCTGAATCTTAGGTAGACTCCATTTGATGTATTTATCTGAAATTTTAACAGGCTCTGGAGATACATCCCCTACCACTGCCTCCTTAGGCACAACTGCATATAAATCAAACTTCTGAGCTTTACCTTTATAGTTAACCACCATAATCTTGCTTTTAGTTATAGTACCTTCTTTTTTCTCCCCTGGGTTGTCAGAAAGTGTAGTCTGAACAGCTTTATCTCTTTTAACTTTCTCATATTGAACTGCATCCTCAATCCATATAACATCCATAATCTCAGTTATAATTTTATCAAGCTTAGGAACAGGTTTATCTAACATTTTAGAAGACTTCTTCGCTATCTCCGGTAAAATCTGAGTTATAAGATCAAACTTCTCACGGGTTTTAGCACGTTTTTTCTTCTTTGAGATATGCCTCCGGACTTTACGAGCACATTCACGGAAAGCAAGTTTTACTTCTTTCTCTATCTCTTCAACATCAGCTATAGCCTCTTTACTTTCAGAGGTAAAAGGAATCTGAGTAGAAGCTACATGTACTAAAAAAATCGCTGGACCAGAAGGTATACCTTTACCCGACTTCTGATCTAAACCATAACGACGCCAATCAATCGAAGAAATAGCTTTAGTAGTGATACATCCACCTTTTTGATACAACAATGGAACACGATTCGCAAAACGTTTAATATCCACTGTATCATCTTTTGGTAGGTCGCCACCATAAACAAGTCCTACTTCCACCTGAAAAGGGTTACCAGAGTATACAGATGGAGGACGAGAAGCAGTAGCTATAAACTCTGGCGAAATCTCACTAGTTTCATGACGTAAACTTCTTTTAATAAGGATCTCACTAATCGGCGAAAGACAATCTGTAGAAGGAGCCATAATTTTGATTTTTTTAAAAGCTCTATGCAACTTCCGGAATTGATCCCTAGTCATCTCAGATGGCTTAAGATCTTTCTCTAACCCCGCCTCTTCAATCGCAGATTCAGCAGCTCTACTCCCCATACTGCTAAACTCAGTTTTCAAAAAAGAATTAAGCTTACGGGTCTTAGTATTCTTCGCCATCTTGATAAGAGTACCCAGTTCCACCCCCTCAGGATGTGGTTTTATCTCAGTAGGTCTACGAGGAAGCTCATCCGATGTCCTTTCAAAAACATGTGTAGTACCATCAGGTTCCTTAAAAGTAATACAAGCATGAGGATTAACAATAGAAGTATTCTGCAGATACTCATACACATAACGCTTCCCACGAATGTAATCAGCAACTATACACGCCTCAACACGAGTACCAGTTTGTTTACCCTCCCAATGCTCGTTTTCACTACCAATTACTTCAGCACGATTTTTATTTGTATTAATAGCCAACTCTACCACCCGTGCAGGATAGTTTTCACTAGTTTTAGATTTAACAACAGTATGATGACCCGTACTAAGCTGACCATATAACACCACTGCAGAAATACCGATACCTTGTTGACCTCGACTCTGACATATCTGATGAAAACGAGAACCATACAACAAACGACCAAAAATATGTTCAATCTCACGTTTAACAATACCAGGTCCATTATCCTCAACAATCAACGTTGTTTCCTCATCGTCATCACCATTTTTTATCTCTACATGTATATCTGGTAATATCCCTGCTTCTTCACAGGCATCTAAACAATTATCTACACCTTCTTTAACACTGGTAACCAATGCCCGGGTAGGGTTACCAAAACCCAAAATATGTTTGTTTTTCTCAAAAAACTCTGCAACAGAGATTTTCTTTTGCTTCTTCGCTAATTCCTGAGCCGTTATTTTTACCAAAATCTGTCCCTCCTAAGAAAAAAGGACTCTTTTGCTCCCAACAGATGTAATAGACAACTATTATTATAAGATTATTCCTTTTTCACCCCTTAAAAACAAGGTAAAAACCACTATAAACCCATATCAACCTGTGTGCCTTTAAAAACCCCATGTTTTCTACAGAATCCCTGATTACACTCTATAACATACTTACAAAAACCTCTACTCCAATAAGTTTTATATAAAAAACCTTTTTCGACATCCGCCTCATAAAAACATATAACTCTTTGATGTCTATCAACAAAAACAATATCCAAAGGAATACAGACATTCTTCATCCAAAAAAACCTTATCCAAGGAAAACAAAAAAGAAACAACATCCCTCTACCTCTAGGAAGAAATTCTCTATCCATCAACCCTTTTGTTTTCTCTAAAAAAGATGAAGCAACCTCACAGTCAAGTCTAACCTTTTCTCCATTAACAAGAAATTCTACTTTAACTTCTCTCATTTTTGGAAAAAATATAAGACAGAGATCATTTATCTTTTTTTCTAAAATGAATAATCATGCATCTACCTACACCTCTGCCTTTCTAATATTTTTTCTCCTAATTTTCTCTATATCCCCTGGATTTTTAATTCTTAAAACCGATGCAGAAGTCTCCATAAAAAAAGATGAAAACAACCTAACATATAACTCCATCCAAGAAGCTATAAACAATGCAAATGAAAACGACACCATAACCATCAACAACAGCATATACAACGAAAAAATAACAATCAACAAAACAATAAAACTAATCGGTATCGACAACCCAATTATACAGGGAAAAAACAAAATGTATGCAATCTATATCAACTCTGATAACGTATCAATCAAAGGATTAAACATTAAAAACAGCAAGATAGCCATCTTCTTATCTGGCAGCAACAACAGCATAATAAACAACAATTTTGAAAACAATAAAAACTGTATTTTTTTGAACAAAGCAAATTACAACAATATCTCCTATAACGTTTTCTTAGAAAACAACGAAGGCATACATCTTTATAACTCTTCAAATAACAAGATATATAATAATACTTTCAACTCCCACAGCTCAAAATCTGTATACCTCACAGAGAAATCCAACAGAAACATAATTTCAAATAACAACATCAGCGGAGAAGACACCTTAGCCCTAAATCGATGGTCGAACTATAATAAAATCATAAATAACACTCTAACCGAATCCAACATAAAACTTAGTCACAGCTTTAGAAACAACATTATTGGAAACCATATATCAGATGCAGATAGAGGAATAAGTTTGATTCACTCTTCGTTAAACCTTATCTCATACAACCATATAACAGGATGTAGCAAATCAGGAATATATCTAGACAACGCTGACAACAACAATATTTCTTCTAACAAATTCAAAGATAACTCTATGGATATAGACTCAGCCGCTTCTGCACCAAACATTAAAACCAGAGGATTCGAATTTTTGATAGCACTCTCAGCGGCATTATTCCTATTTCTTCTACAAAAAAACTGGAAAAAACTGTAATTATTTTAAAATAGTACCTTCTTCATATTTTTTTAATGACTAAGAGGTTAACTCATGGATGAAAGTTTAAAAACTAAATATGATAAATCTTTAGAGACAAATGAAGAATTTTACAAAAAAATTTTTGACAACCTCCTCGAAGGTGTTTTACTTCTAAACTCCAACGGCACTATCTTATATGCTAATTCCTCAATGGTTAAAATGATTGGTTTAGAGTCATCTGAAGACATTGAAAATAAAGACATATCAAATTTGATTTACAAATCAAATGATGAATTCATAGATAAAACAAGCTTCTTAGATGCCATCAAAGACAGAGTTTATCTAGGTGTACATAAAATTTCAACTAAAACCGGAGTTGTTTGGGTTGAAATCTCTGGTTCAAAATTTCTATATAAAAACAACAACATAATCGCTCTATTTCTGAACAACATAACAAAAAACGTTAACCTCAAACAAAAAATAAATAAACAAAACAAAGAACTGGAACGATTAAAAAAACAGAAAGAAGATTTCATTGTACATCTAGGACACGATTTGAAAACACCCATAACACCCTTACTGTCATTACTCCCTATGATAGAACGAAGAGAAAAAGACCCCAAACAAAAAAAACTTCTACAGGATTCTATAAAAAGTATACAAAGATTAAAAAAACAGATTGACAAAATTCTGGATTTAGCTAAAGAAAGTTCTTTCGGAACAGAATACAATATATCAAAGATAAATCTACATAATCTTGTAGATTCCACTCTAAAAGATAACGAAGACTTATTACGACAGAGCTGTAAACCAATCTATAACGAAATAGATGAAGACATAGCTGTTAAAGCAGACGAAAATAAAATCACCAGAGTCATAAATAACTTCATAAAAAACTATGTCAAGTATTCAGAAGAAGAAGGAGATCTGACCTTTTATGCTATGGATGACGGTAAAATGGTAACCATATCTGTTGAAGACGCCGGAACAGGTTTAACAAAAACAAAAGTAGATCGTATTTTCGACGAGTTCTATAAGGGAGATAAAAGCAGACATGACTTAGAGAGCAGCGGCCTCGGTCTACCTCTATGCAAGAAGATTATAGAAAAACATGGCGGAGAAATATGGGCATACAGCGCCGGGAAAGAAAAAGGTTTAAAATTTTACTTTACTTTAAAATCTGCAAAAGATTAACAACTATACTCTACAAAATAATGATTTTATTTAACAAAAAATAATTTAAACAACAAAAATATTATACTTTCTGTAAAACCGTTTAAACATACACTTCAACTAATAGTATCTCATAATAATTTGGTTTGAAAAATGAAAAAAAATGTTTTAATTGTTGACGATGACCCATACATCATCATCGCTGTACGTGAACTTTTTGAAGACCAAGGTTTCGAAGTTTATGCAGCTAACACCGGCGCTGAATGTTTAGATATCCTTAAAGATGGTTTTGAAGGAATCATCTTGATGGATCTCATGATGCCCCGTATGGACGGATGGGAAACTATAGACAAAATCGTTTCAAAAGGCTACAATGAAAACAACATTATCTCTGTTCTCACCGCCAAAGGTTTACCCGACGATGAAAATGAATATATGAGATATGTAAAAGATTATATTCAGAAACCTTTCGACCCAGATGAGCTTTTAAAAACAGTTGAAAATTATTTTAAATAACCCCCTAATGTTTTTATATTAGAAAATCTTTTTTTATTAAGAGGATGGGATGAAAGGAAATAATAATGTGAACTCAATTTCTTTTGTTTTTTCTTTACGCATAGATCTTTTTATGAGGTCGTTTTGATGGATGATGAACCAGAGATAGTCAAAGAGTTAAAAAACGCTGAAAAGAAAGGCAGCCTATACAGTATTTTTTCAAAATCTGATACCTCTTCAAAAAATCTAAGTGATTTTGCATTTACCAAAGAAAAATCGAAAGCCGATAGCGAAGATGCTTGTATTTCTCCTGAAAGAGTAGACTCGATGTACCAGTTGATCGCTGAAAACACCAGTGATCTGATATGCCTCACCACTTTTGAAATAAACCCAGTTTACACCTATGTAAATTCCTCTTACAAAACTCTTTTAGGATATGAACATGAAGACCTGATCGGGGAATGCGTCTGGGATTTCATCCACCCCGATGACAAAAAAAATATTTTCCCCTTGTTAAAAAAATATTTACGATTAAAAACAAAAATTTTTAGAGATAAATCTCCTGAAATCACAGAAAAACTAGTTTTCCGCATTAAAGATAAACTAGGTGAATGGCATTACATTGAAAGCACTACCAATTTAACCGATGATAAAATACTCTTCGTTTCCAAAGATATAACTGAACGTAAAAAAAACGCTGAAGAAATCTACAAAACAAATAAAGAGTTAGAAGAAAAAAACAAAACTTTAAACAAAACAATGAAACGTCTAAAACGTTTAAGCAAGGATACTGAAAAAACTTTAACCGAGTTAGATCAAATATTTAACAGTAAAGCCGAAGGAATGTTAGTTATCGATAAACAATGCAGAATCCTCAGAGTTAATGACACGTTAACCAACATGTTGAATATCGACAAGAGTACATCATTAGGAAAAAAATGTTCTGAAGTACTGAATCTTGATGTTTGCAACGACTCACATTGCCCTATAAAAGAGATTTCAGATGGAGAAGAAATTGTTGAACATGAACAAACTATGGTTGATAAAAATGGAGACAAAATCATTTTTTCAGTAACCGCTACACCATACAGACAGCAAAATGGTGAAATAGTCGGCATCATAGAAAGTTTTAGAGATATAACAGAAATCAAAAAAGCACATAAAAAAATCAAAGAACAAAATATAAAACTCAAAAAACTTGATGAGTTAAAATCCGCTTTTCTCAATGTAACCTCTCATGAACTACGGACACCTATGTCCTCTATTAAAGGATATGTGCAAATGATGTTGAAAGAGGTATTAGGTGAAATTGATGAAGAACAAGAAAAAGCTTTGAACATCGTTCTCCGTAACACAAATCGTCTCGACAACCTCATACAAGATATCCTTG
>JAZKSG010000047.1:0-7802 GCA_036626215.1 Thermoplasmatota archaeon | reverse complement strand
TGTAACATCAAAGCTCGGGTTGCATTTCAGATTTTGAGTGAAGATATGGAACCAAGTTATTGGCAGAAGCTTGCTGAGATGGTAGCAGACGAATTAAACAATGGAGCTCAAGGAGTAGTAATTCCTCATGGCACAGATACAATGGGTTATACTGCCGCGGCTCTCTCTTTTATGTTGAAAGATTTATCTGGCCCCGTAGTTTTAGTAGGAGCCCAACGCAGTAGCGATAGACCCAGTTCTGATGCTGTACAAAACCTTACAGATGCTGTAAACGTGGCTTCTAACTCAGATATCGGCGAAATCGTAGTAGCTATGCATGCAAACATGTCAGATAAAAAAACATATATCCATAGAGGAAACAAAGTTAGGAAATTCCATACTTCCCGTCGTGACGCGTTTAAAACTGTTAACGACAGACCTCTTGGAACAATTGAAAAAGGAGAAATAGAGATGACTGAAGACTACAAAAGAAAAACAGAAGGAGAGACAAAGATTGATAAAAAACTAGAAACCGATATCGGAATAGTTTACTCATACCCTGGACTTCAACCAGAGGATATACCTGAGAAAAAAGGATTATTATTAATAGGTACAGGATTAGGACATATTCCTCATAAAACCATTGATAGAATTAAACAACTCACAGAAAAAAAAGACATGGTTTTCGCCATGGCGTCACAATGTTTTTTTGGAAGAGTAAACATGAATGTTTATTCCAACGGCAGAGATCTTATCAGAGCAGGCGTAATACCCTGTGAAGATATGATTCCAGAGACTGCCTATGTAAAACTGATGTGGAGTCTATCACAGGGAAGAAACCGTGATGAAGTAGAAAAACTTATGAAAAAAAATATATCTGGAGAGATAACCAAACGATCTGAAAACAGTTTATTTTTTTAAAAAAATAGTAAAAAAGAGAAGAGATTAGACGTGATTTTCAGCGATGTCTCCTATTACAGGTAGCTTAAATTTTTCTCCCTGGTACGCTTTAAAAATAAGCACTAACCAGAGAACGAGCATAATTAAATAGATTAATATACCAATGTAATAAAACGGAGTGAAATGTGTGGCATAAGAATAACCATAAACGGTTGAATGAGATACGCCTAAAATTCCCTGAAATATATAGCCCAATATAGTAAGTGGTAAAAACGTTAATATTGATTGCATCGCATGGAAACGGACAGTTTTGTTCTCCTTTTCCATCAGATAAAAAATTATTCCAGTCAACCATGTTAAAACATAACATAAGGCACTCGCTACGTTTTCATCTAAATTCATTGATGTTTTAGCCATATTAAACAAATCACTCCTCAAATTATTTTATTTCTTTGTGCAGTTCATGCAAAGATAGTTTAAAAGAATAACGGTTTATTTATCAAAAATATTGAAAAAATCGATAAAAAAAGGAATTTATGTCCTAATTTTCTTCAGGCAACAAGAAAAAATGATCTTTGGTTTTTACAACAACAACAGTATCAGATGTAACCTTAATATGTTTGGGTTTACGTATTGAAACAGTTCCATAGTTCTCCTGATCCATAACCTGTATTTCGTCTTTGTTTTGACTTACAACAATCATTTCTTGCTCAATTTCTTTTCCACCGATGACTTCTAGCTCTCCGCTTTTATCTATGTCTAAAACTTTTTTCTCCCAATTCGATAAATCAAAGAGTTGAACTTTATTTTTAGAAACAGATAGTATACGGTAAAGACTTTTACCACTTGTAACATAATCATCCTTCTTAAAAGAGGGGATTCTTAGTAGATATGTCATTCTGTATACTTGTTGTCCATCTTCCATACCTGTATTTTTTGAGGATTTTTTGATTTTGCCGCCAAATTGATCCTGTAGATTTCTAACTATAGCCGATGCTGCCTCTCTATCACTTATAAAAAAATCAAATCCTCCATGTTCTTCACCCATCTCAGATATGAATGCTTCTCTGTTTCCTCTCGCCTGCATATCATTTATCATTTTTTCAACTGAAAAAACAATTCTGTCTAATTCATCAGAGTTTAAATCTCTTTCTTCAGCTCTAACTTGGATTATAGCTTCATGGTATCCCCCAAAACGTTTACTGCATGCATCACATACATCGTTTTTTAGGCGGACTAAAACCTCATGGTTTTCTGATATTTCGACGTTTTCAACCAAACCAGTTATATATATCTTACACCGGATTAGTTCTTTCTCTTCTATACAATCAGTATCAATATCTACACGGCTAAGTTCTTTACTAAAATTGAAGAAAAAATTAACATAACGTTTTAAAACATCTGAAAAAGTATCATGTGTCCAAGTGTTTTTATACTTAATAGAGCCGCAATGCGGACAAAAAGGCATATCAAAATATTTTGGGCCTTCTGTAAACTGATGTTTTTTAAGATAGCATTCTACACATAAGCCCTCTTTGAAAACAGAGTTTTTTTTACCGCATTCAACACAAAACATATAACCCAAGGCAAACTAAATTTTTTAAAACCAAGAAAACAGGTTATAATTATAAATGTTGTCCCTAACATAAAAAAATCATAGATTAGATAAAGGATAAAGATGGAGAAGAAGAAATATAGCTGTGAATACTGCGGTAAAAGGATGAGTAAATTCGACTATGTGACATACAAAGGCTACTGCAGAAAATGCCGAGATCTGATCGACTGGAAAAAAATATTAAAAGATATGAAAGAAAAATAAATACAAATTTTTTAGTGTTTCTGCGTTACATATACACCAATTATAACTAAAGCAGCGCCTAAAAGGAAGAGAAATGTTGGTGTTTCATCCACCAGGAAAAAGGAAAGGATAATCGTGAAAACTGGTATGAAGTTTAAAAAAACAGCAGATTTTCCTGCTTCAGTTTTGGATAAAGCATAATACCACGCGAGATAAGCAAAAATCGAACAAAAAATACCGAGATATAAAACAGCAATCCAAGCTTCAATTGAAATATGAGGAACAACAGAAATGATGTCCGGCATCACAAAAGGAAGAAAGAGAAATGTTCCAAGTATAAAAGCATAAGTTGTCAAAGAAATACTGTCGAACCGTTTAAGCATATGTTTACCTGCAACAGAAAAAACTGCCCAACATACAGCTGATGAAATAATTAAAATACATCCCAGCAAAAAGGAATAATCTAAAACCATTTTTTGGCCACTCATTTGACCTAAAACCACAACAATGACCCCTGTAAAAGACAAAAGTATACCAGTAGTTTTCTTTAAAGAAAAAGTTTCTTTTAGAAACAAAGCTGAAAGGACTGCTATGAAGATAACATTTGTATTAATCAAAACCCCACTTGTGGAAGCATTCGTAAGTTTCACACCAGTAAACTGCAGAATGTAAAGAAAGGTTACACCTGTTAAACCCAACAGAGACAACGGCATTATTTCTTTTTTTGAGGGGAGTTTAATATTTTTCTTAGTTAAAAATAAAACTAATATCATTAAAGGTGTAGCAACAGCAAAACGCAAGAAACCGAGATGAACAGGATTTAGTTCATCAACAGTAACCCGGACAGCTACAAAAGACCCAGCGAAAGCTAAACTAGCCAGGGTTAAAAGCAGATAGTTCAAAATTTTGTCTTTTATATACATGTGTAGTTATCTTGGAATTGGAGGGATTTGAATAAAACTTTTTAGATTTTTTTGAACGCCTCGAAACCGCCGTGAAAAGCTTTCTTGTTCATACTTTTATAGTTGGATGGAACATTTTGGACTATTGTATCTAACAGAATATCCGATTCGAAAGGGAGGAGATCTGTTGCGGCGAGAGCTCCAAGCAAAACCACATTTTTAGTTACAAGGGCTCCTGCGTTTTTCGCTATTTCAACAGCATCAAACTTATACAACGTACTTTTGCTTTTTATCTCTTCAAAAACCTCTTCCAGATTAGGGTACTCTTCCAAACCTACTGAAACTGTGAAGGGTATAACTGGTGTTGTATCTGTGACAATTTTGGTTTTTTTGTTTGCAAAATAGATGTAACGTAATGCTTCAATGGGTTCAGTACTTACAATGGCGTCAGCTGAGCCATGCGGTACCAACGGTCCAGAAACGTTTCCCATTCGAATGGTGCAGTTTACACTTCCTCCTCGTTGCGCCATACCATGAACTTCACTGACGAAGACATTTACATCGGCGGCTACTGCTGCCTTTCCAAGTATGTTTGCAGCTGTAATCACTCCATGGCCGCCTACTCCAGTTAAAACGATGTTAGTTTTGTCTTTCATATTTTAGTCATCACCTCTCTTTCTGATTTTTATAGCATTAAAAGGACAAATCTGTACGCAGTTTCCACATCCATTGCATTGTTGTTCATCTATGTGAATGCCGCCGTCTTCATTTTGATAAAAAGCAGGGCATGCAAACTCTTCTATACATTTTCTACATTGTTCACATTTTTCTTGATCAACAGTGAAAACAGGTATTTTTTTACCTTGTTTTCTTTTGTCTCTATTCGCAAGGAGTATACATGGAGATTTACTAACCACTACAGATGGTGCTTTATGATTTAACGCTCTCTTAAATGCCTCTGATGTTTTCTTAATGTTGTTAGGATTTACTACTTCAACATGTTCTACCCCGCATCCTTTGACTACATCTTCAACCAGGATTTTTTTCGCAGGATATCCCATGCCGTCGTATTCTGTTCCAGGATGGGGTTGATGACCAGTCATAGCAGTGGTACGGTTATCTAGAACTGTTATAACTACATCATGGCTGTGATGGACAGCGTCGATAATAGCTGGTATCCCGCTATGGAAGAACG
Source organism: Thermoplasmatota archaeon (assembly GCA_036626215.1). Classification (GTDB taxonomy): domain Archaea; phylum Thermoplasmatota; class E2; order DHVEG-1; family DHVEG-1; genus JAZKSG01. The sequence goes on along the minus strand of JAZKSG010000047.1, from coordinate 3,028 downwards.
TGCTATCTCCCATAAAAGAAATTATTTTTTGTTTGGTGGCGGCAGCGAAACCACATGCTGTACCTGCATTACTACCCATGCATAGTAGTACATCAGCCACATTGTACGGCGGTGCTTTACCTAATGTGTAACATCCGATATCTGTAGGATAAATAGTGTCTTCAGGTGCTACCTGTTTAACTGCATAATATGTCGCTCTATGTGGACATCCTGGACAAAGAGCTGGTGGTCTACTAGGTAGATCTGTCTCTGGTTTCAAGGTTTGAGTTGTCTCTTCATCCATCTGGAAAATCTTTAAGAAAGCATCCATAACGATATCAGGGTTATATTCAAATAGACGTGAGAAATATCCTGTTTCTTTACCATAGAATTCAATGTCACATCTATCAAGTTCCTTAGTCATCTTTTTGAATTCTTTTTCCAGTATAGGCTCTAACTCCTCAACTACAACTATTTTTTTACATGAATCAATAAAACTTTTACATGTCTCTGGTGGAAGAGGATGACTCATACCTAATTTCAAAATTTTTACATCCAGTTTCAAGTCTTCTGCTACTTCTTTAACATAATTATAGGAGACACCAGATGTAACAATTCCCCATCCGTCGGGATCACCGACTTCTATGATTTTATTAAAGGGTGAATTGTCACTAATTTTTTTGGCTTCCTCAATTTTTTTGATTAATTTCGGATGTTGTTCACGAGCTACTGCAGGAACGGTAACCAAAGAGGGATCTTTTTCAAAATATCCTTCATTTTTTGATTCTTTCATTTCGCGGGTAGTGATGGGTCCTCTAACATGGTTGAGTCGAGTGGTGGTTCTTAGAAGGACAGGTGAACTGAGTTTCTCTGAAAGTTCAAAGCCTTGCCTCGTCATCTCCTTAGCCTCTTCAGGAGTAGCAGGCTCCAACATTGGACATCCACTAAACCAAGCATAGAATCGGTTGTCCTGTTCATTTTGAGAGCTATGGCAGGAAGGATCATCAGCGCTAATAACAACATGACCGCCTTTGCATCCTACATACATATATGTCATGAATGCGTCGCTTGCTACGTTAAGCCCTACGTGTTTCATACAGGTTAAAGAGCGTAGCTTGCTAAAGGATGCAGCAGCAGCTACCTCCAAAGCCACTTTCTCATTAGTACTATATTCAAAATAAAAACCTGGATCTTTGTCTTGCTTGGTAAAATATTTAGCAATATGTGAGAATGTATCCGCGATTTCAGAAGAGGGGGTTCCAGGATAGGTAGTAGCTACATCTACTCCAGCCTCTAAGGCGCCACGAGTTATTGCTTCATTGCCAAGTAACAACATTTTTTTATCTGGCTTAGGCTCCAATATTTCCATTTTTTCACCTTTGTATACTCAAAAAGTTGGGGTTCTTATCCGCCAGATGTGGTAAAGGAGGATAGAATATAAATCTAACTAATGTATTGACTCATAAGAATCATAATGGAAAGTAATAAAAAAACCGTTTTAAGTATAGCTGGATCTGATTCATCAGGTGGGGCCGGAGTGCAGGCTGATTTGAAAGCTTTTACTGCTCTTGGTCTACATGGTGCAACAGCTATAACTTGTGTTACCGCTCAAAATACACAAAAAGTAAAGGAGATCTATAAAATTCCCGCTCATCTTATCGTTGAACAGATAGAGACTATACAGCAAGACATGGACATCTGTGCTGTAAAAACAGGTATGCTATACGATAGAGAGATAACAAAAAAAGTTGCAGATAAAATCAAAGAACACAACTATCCAGTTGTGGTAGATCCTGTCATGGTTGCAACTAGCGGAGATGCACTATCAAAAAAAGATCTTGTTAAAACATTCAAAGAAAGTCTTCTACCAAAAGCATATGTTTTAACCCCCAACATCAACGAAGCAAACCAGCTATGCAATATGGAGATATGTACTATTGAGGATGTCAAAAAAGCCTGTGAATTTTTACATCAAAAAGGCGCTAAAAATATATTCATAAAAGGAGGGCATCTAGAAGAAGAAACAGCTAAAGATGTGTTTTATGATGGAAAAGAATTTGCAACATTCTCTTTACCATGGCAGAATAAAAAAATACATGGTTCAGGATGCAGCCTTTCTTCACTAATGGCAGGATACATAGCGCTAAACGAAAAACCTATAGTTGCTGCGGAAAAAGCAAAAAACACACTATGGAACATGATAAACCATAGCTACCAACCTGGAAAAGGAGCAAATGTATTAAGAGTTGAACAAAACATAGCTCAGCATACACCAGCCAGATTCGAAACAGAGAAACATTTCAAAGTCTGGTACAATCTAAACAAAAAAATAGAACAAATCTTATCTCTTTTAAAACCAGAGTTTATACCTGAAGTCGGAACGAATATAGGTTATGCTTTACCACAAGCCAAAAAAATAGAAGACATATGCGCGTTAGAGGGGAGGATAATAAAAACCAAAAACGGAAACATTAGATGTGGACGGTTTTGTTTTGGTGGATCAAAACATATAGCCTCCGTAATTCTCACCGTTATGCAAAAAAACCCGGGATTTAGATGCAGTATGAATATAAAATATTCATCTAAAAATATTGAAAAATGCGAAAAGAGTGATTTCAAAATCGGTTATTTTGAAAGAAGAAATGAGCCGAAACATGTTGAGTCCACCATGGAATGGAGTACAAAAACAGTATTAGAAAAAACAGAATGCATGCCTGATGTTATCTATGATGAAGGAGCAAAGGGTAAAGAACCAATGATTAGGATCCTAGGTAGGACGCCTACTGAACTTACCAAAAAAATTAGTTTAATCAATAAAAAATAAAAAAAATACAAAAAAAGGAAATGTGTTATTTTTTTATAGTTCCCCTTTTTTGATTTTGTCTTTTAAAGTATTCCATTCATCGGTGGTTAGATTACAGGTGTTGTCACCTTCGCCTATAATTACCCCGTTGTCTTTGATTTCTACGGCAGGGCAACAACCTTTATCCCCACATAAAGAAACTTTCATAATTATTTTTCACCTCCTAACAAGATATGTTTTTTTAAA
>JAZKSG010000046.1:0-7952 GCA_036626215.1 Thermoplasmatota archaeon | reverse complement strand
ACTGAATTTCATCAAACCCTCAACAATACTTTTCCAGAACTCGCTGATTTAAAAGACGATTGGGAAATCCTTCTAACAAAACTAAAAAAATATCCAAATCTCATAATTGTAATCGATGAATTTCAAAATCTAATTAACACAAAAAAAGAAATACTTTCCAGATTTCAAAAAATATGGGATGAATCACTAAAACACTCATCACTAATGCTAATACTTACGGGTTCATCTATTGGGATGATGGAAACAGAAGTCCTTTCCTATAAAAGTCCACTATACGGCCGAAGAACAGGACAGTGGAATGTACAACCATTCCCTTTTCAGGAAAGCAGAAAATTCTTCAAATCATACTCGCTCATTGACCAGATACGATCCTATGCTATTCTGGGAGGAGTACCATTTTTTCTTGAACAATTTGACCCCCATCTTTCAGTTAAAGAAAACATTATTGAAAACATTGCAAATAAAGGATGTGTGTTACGCGAAGAAACTCGTAATCTGCTACGAGAAGAACTCAGAGAACCAAAAAACTATTTTTCAATATTAAAAACTGTTGCCCATGGAAAAACAACCTTTAACGAAATCGTCCAACATACTGGAATCCCAAAGAATAGTGTAAATAAATATTTACTTAGTTTACAACACCTTCATCTCCTGGAAAAGAAATTACCCGTTACTGCACATGAAAAAAGCAAACAAGGCAGATATTTTATCACAGATTTTTATTTTGATTTCTGGTTCCGATTCATTTTTCCTAATGAAACCTTCTTAGAACAAAACTATGAACAAACAGTTCATGATCTTATTTGGCCAAAGATAGATGAGTATGTTTCATTTCCATTTGAACAGATTTGTAGGGAAATCCTTTCAATAGACCAACCGTTTTATGCAAAAATTGGATCTTGGTGGTATCAAAATCATGAAATCGACATCGTCGCACTTAATGAACAAAAGAACATAATGTTGTTTGGTGAATGCAAATGGCAGAATAAAAAAATGGATAAATCTGTGTATAACCAGTTACTTGAAAAAAAAGATTTAGTCCGATGGAAAAATAATAATCGTAAGGAAAAAATTGTTCTTTTCAGTAAAAGCGGATTTACTGAAGAGTTAAAAAGGATAGCTGAAAGTGAAAATATTATTCTTTATGATTTAAAGAAAATAAAAAAGATTCTTGAAAAAATCTAACAAAAAATTAAGAAAAAAATATTAAAATGGATTTAAATATATAAAATCTGGAAGTATTAAAAAATATCAGAAATATAAGTTTAATAAAAATAGACTACAAACGTAAAACAGGAAATTATAGAATTACTTTTTTGATTCAATTTTTTTTAACTTAAAAATAGAGAATATCGCCAAGATTAATAATAAAAACAAAACTAAAAGTATTATAATTAGTCCCACACTCTTAAAATTAATTAATAGAGGTATTAAAAATGAAAAAATTGCAGAGGCAAAAATAACATATAAAACCTTTCCACCAAAGAATTCCATAAAATTTTTATGGGCTTTTAAACTCGGCAAATTATTATCTTCTAATATCTTAGATATTTTTTTAAAATCATTTTGATTTAAGTTTTTTTCATATGTATAAAGTGAACCAATATGGGGATATTTGACTCCAACTAATAACCTACATTTATTTTTTTTAACTATCACCATATTTGCATCTTCAAAAGAGGAAGAAACATAATTAGAAGGCATGCCTTTCCAAACACTAGCTGATTCAACGTATTTTACCCAGTTTACATTACTTTTAGCAATTTCTTTATCTATTGCTTCGACAATTTTTTTAAAGAGTTCTTTATCAAAATTAATACCACTTTTTATCAATATCCCTTCCTTATAATAGCCAGCCTTCATTTAGTATTCTCCGTTAAAAATAAATTACTTTAGCCTTATTTAAATATAACTCCCGTTTCAACTTTTTAGATTACTATTGATTTGTAAATTTTTCATGAGTACTATAAGACCTCCATTTAACCAATTTTTATATTCAAACAAAGGAATATGATACAGAAAGAGACGACACCAAGTATTCTTGAAAAAATCTATCAAAAAAATTGTAAAAACTATCTGTTTTTATATTATGAAAGAATTCTATTACATATTGACAGTCGAGAAAAAAATCACAACAAAATTTAGAAATATTACATTTTTTTAAAGACCTATAAACTGAAATCCTTAGACATGAAATCTTATTTTATTTTTTTCTGTTTTATATAATTAATAGATGTTTTAGATGTAAACACCCGCCTCAAAAAAAATTTCTTTTAAGAGAGTAATGAAAAGATAACAAAATATTGGTAAGGTTTATATAAAATGAAATTATTTAAAAAGAATTTGAGGCAGGGTTGATATAGATGAAAAAGAAAAAGATATGTTTGGTTTTGGGAGCTGTTTTGACTGCTTTTTTAATGGTATCTTCTACCACAGCTGTAAACATCTCCCAGCACAAGGCTGTAGATGAACAAACACCCGAAATCGTAGATAAAAAACAAAAAGAAGAAAAAGAAAAGACGAACTCCGGCTGTCCTTTGTGCGCTAAAATGTCCGATGAACAGAAAACAGATATAAAAGAAAAGATAAAAGAAATGGGTTTAAACACAGATAAAGCTGGTATCGGAGAAGGAAAATTTCTTTGTGCGATGATATGTAGTGGCTTTATTTTGTTTATTTTGTTTCCCTTTCTTATACTTGTACCGGACCCCGGACAGGGGGGAATGATAGGGTATTCTATAGGAGTTTTTTGTACAAACGCTTGTGGACTTCCAGCTCCACATTAGATTAACATAAAAATAAACCCCTACCTTTATTATTTGCCTATAAGAGGAGGAATAAATTATGAAAAACAAAAAGAAAACAATCTTGTTTGGATCTGTTTTAGCTGCTTTCTTAATACTGATGATGCCAGCTATAAACATAGTAAACGCACAAAACTTTTTAACAACAGAAGAAAAAACCATCCATAAACACTCAAAAAAACACATAAAAAACAAATAAAAAAACATATTGACTCAAAAAAGATAAAAAAGTTTTTACCCCGAAAGCAAACCCTGCAAAAGATGTCAGGTGAATTACGTACAAAAGGTGTCAGTTTTACTCTCATCTATCAGAAGGTTTTTGCGTTCAAAAATTGTCAGTCTACCATTTCGCTCACCTTAAAATCTAGATTTTATAAATCACCAAATTCAATCAAATAAAAACTTACCAGTAACAACACCCAGGTTGTGAATCATCTGCAAAACTATTTAAATACCCATACACAATAATGAATAATGGTAATAAAACAATGAAAGACCTTGAAATTAAACTCCCAGAAAGTTTAGAAAGTGAAAAACCCCGTATTAAAAAACGTATAGGGGAACTCATTGTTTTTGAGGAGAAACGTAAAAAACTTTTGAATTTTATCGATGAAGTTATGAAGGATGCAAAAAACCTTGACGATGAAGAACTGGTAAAATTAGGAAGGAAACTTAAAAAAGATAGATTCAAAAAACTGAATATATAAATTATAACAGGTTTTTTTGATGAGACTCGTAGTTGATACAAACATTCTTTTTTCCTTTTTTAACAGTAGATCAACAGCCCGTGATCTTTCAACAAGATACAATCTTATTTTATATTCACCAGAGTTTGCATTAGAGGAATTGGATAAATATAAAAATGTAATAATGAAACGTTTTTCTCTAACAGAAATGCAATATGTTTTTATTATCAAGTTGTTGCAAACCGTGGTTAACTTTATAGAAAAAGGAAAGTATGAAAAGTTTTTTTTGAAAGCCAAAAAAGTTTCACCAGATCCTGATGATATAGATTTTTTTGCTCTTTGTTTAAAGTTGAACTGTCAATTATGGTCAAATGATGCTGTTCTAAAAAAACAGTCTTCAGTAGATGTTTTATCTACCGCAGATTTGGCTGAAAAATTTGATTTATAAATTTTTTCTTTATCTTCCTGTCATTCGACTATTAGATTTTGTTATATAAGTGTAAAAGTTTCTCAAAAAAATACCGCTCAAATATATAAAAACTCAAAACCCATCAAATCAACCAACCATTACGTGCAAAGCGTGTCTGCTACCAACCATCCTTTGCATGCAAAAACAATCCCGGCAGACATCACGTGCAAATCCCACCAGACAACTATCACCTGCAAAACTTGTCAGCCACCAGCCAACTTTTGCATGCAAAAACTGGCAGCTGATCCATCTAAAATATTTTCAAAAAAATTTAGCCCCAACTGGAGGGAAAGTAAAGGAAAAACCACCCGCCATCTACCAAAAAATAAACCATCGACTCAAACAACCTGAAAGCAAATTTACCTCCAAAGCAAACCCTGCAAGACCTGTCAGCTACCCTATCTTTTTTTGCAAAACCTGTCAGGTGAATTACGTGCAAACGTTGTCAGTTTTACCCTCATCTATCAGACGCCTTTTGCGTTCAAAAATTGTCAGTTTACCTTTTTTGCTCACCTTAAAATCTAGATGCCATAAATCACTTCATTTCAATCAAATAAAAACTTACCAGTAACAGCAATCAGATTTTGTTTCCAATCTCGTTCTGTTTTCATTTTTTCAATAGAAAGAACTGCTTTTTCTTGACTGATCAATTGCTTTTTAAATAAAAGATAAACAATATGAACACTAAAAAAACAGGTAACGGTATCTTCAAATTTTTTAACTGCTTTGATATCATCAGTTACAAGTGGTATATCTTTATTTTTACAAATTTCAAATAATTCATCTTCAGCAGATTTCTTCTTCTTTGCTTTCTCAACAGAAAAACTTGAAGAATATTTTAACCAAGATTTCGCAGCATATCCATCATGGTCGTTTCTCTGGGCGATTTCTTTTAACTCCTCGATGATACTTTCAGTTAAAAGAATAGTAAAATTTTCATTTATCAATTTCAACAGATCTGTATGACCCAGTGAAACCAACGCGGCGGTATCAAAAGAAAGAAGGGAAGTCATAACTTTTTCTTTTCCAATTTTCCATCAATTATTTTTTTGCCCTTTTTCATATGTTTAACTATAAATTTGACATCCTTTGCATCTGCACCTAACAACTCATGTAGTTCCTCATCTGTGATATGGCCTTTGGCATATTCTAAAGCAATAGCTTCTCTTAAATTAAGAGTTTCTTTTTTTACTGCATAAGCTATTTTATTTCTAAGCCATTCACTCCTTGATATATGCAGTACTTTTGTTATGGCATCGATTTCTTTTAGAAGATGTCCTTCTAATCTAACATTAACTTGAGTAGACATATAACAATCACTATATATTAGGTATCAAATGATATAAATATTTTTCGGTAAAATTTGGCACAACCTAAAAAACACCACCAAAACCCAAAATACGTGCAAAAGTTGGCTGGTAACTGACAACGATTGCACGCAAAAAATGATCAGTCCGCTCACAGAAAAACATCATCAAAAACTGGCATTCCAACAGAAGAAAAAACAAGCAACCACACACCATAAAAAACCCTATTGACTCAACCAAGCTAAAAAAGTTTTTACCTCGAAAGCAAACACTGCAAAAGTTGTCAGTTTGACCCCGCTGCGATCATTGCAAAACTTGTCAGATGAGTATCAACTCAACAGCCAATCTTTGCTTGCAGAAGGTATCAATTTCAACTACTCATGTATAAATTTTATACAAAGATTATTTTAATATAATCCCAATATATTTAATCAGAAGTTGAACAATCATGAACTGTCCATACTGCAAATCAAATAAAAACATCATTAAATCTGGAATCCGGCAAACACAAGAAGGAATTATTCAAAAATATTATTGTAAACACTGCAAAAAATATTTTACCGATAAAACTCAGCCTTACACTCAATATCCTTTACATGTCATCCTTTACACCTTGGAACAGTACAATAAAGGACATCCGGTTAAAAAAGCAAAAACTCTTACTGGAAAAAAATACCGGTATTCACCACCGGAAAGAACTATTTATTCATGGATTAAGCGCTACAACCATAAGCTTACTTTCCTGAAACTTCGAAAACAATACACACTACATCCCGAAAATCTAACCACCACTCATCGTTTTCATCATCAACAAATATATCCCTTCACATATCATAATCTCAAACTCAACCTAAAAGGTAAACAACTTCCGCAACTAAAACGCTATATCGACTGGGTAGAACGAAAACTTCCTACAACAATGTTTCTAAGTGGACCTCGTGCATCACAATGCTGTATCAACCAAGATATAAAAATAAAGCAAAAAGAAACCATCGCTTCAGATCTCACCCATTTTGCATTAGCAATGAAAACCAAAAAACAGTCAGATCATGAAGCCGTTGAACAATTCTTCCTACTTAATGATTCAAGCACAGTTTGTGTTGAACTCCCAGTGTTTCTAAAACCAGATGAAACAAAACTGTTTGACATCGATACAACATTAACAGGACATATTGATCTTATTCAAATAAGAAACAAAAAAGTATACATTATGGATTATAAACCAAATCTTCGTCATCCAAAAAAATTCGCTGGTCAACTTCTTGCTTATAAAGAAGCAATACATAATAGAACACAGATCCCAGAAGAAAACATCGCCGCCGCTGTCTTCAACCAACATGCCTATTATGAGTTTGAACAAAAAAAATTTTAGGATGCATTTAAATATTTAAAAACCTATGAGAACCTGTTTGCTATGGTAAACAAATCCAGAAAAGAAAAAATTCGTTCTGTAGTCAATGAGATTAAAAAAATCGGCGGGAAAAAAATCAAATTCATTATTTTATATGGCTCCCTAGTCCATGGTAAAGATACACCTCTCTCTGATATTGATTTAGCTGTATATTTTGAGGGGTCAAAAAAAGAACGTTTTAATTTCAGAATGAAAACACTTGGAAGTATTGACGATCAATTTGACATCCAAACTTTTCAAGATCTGCCACTGTATATTCAAAATGAGGTTATTTCTACCGGTGAAATCATTTATCAAAAAAATTATTCTGAAGTGTTCCAGATTTTTGTTGAAACATTTAAAAAATTCAACGACTTTAAACCACGTTTAGATATGTATTATTCAACTCTGGAGGTCTAAAAAGCATATATGAAGCAAGAATACAGGAAAAGAATTCTTCTGAAACTTGATGACATGACTGATTATGTAGAAGAGTTAGAAACTATGCTGCCTTCATCCTTAGATAAATATGTTTCAGATCTTGTAAAAAGAAGAGCTTGTGAAAAAACAGTCGAGGCAGCTATTGAAACCCTGATTGATGTGGCGATGATGATTGTTTCATCTGAAAAAATGGGTTTACCTCACTCTGAGGAAAACATTTTTGATCTTCTGGAAAAAAACAATATTCTGGATAAACGTCTTTCGTCAAATGTAAAAAAAATGAAAGGTTTCAGAAACATACTTATCCACAGGTATGCCAATGTTGATGATGAACTTGTGTATAACAATATAAAACGGCATTTAGATGATTTTTATGATTTTGAAAAAGAAATCAAAAATTTTCTAAAAAACAATCATTAACCTTTTTGAAGAACAAATATTAACTTTTCAATAAACAAACATTATCTTTTCTTTATCAGTTAACCGTTTCTGAACAACCTTTCGCCATCATTAACCTTTTTTTAAAAAACAAATCAAACCAAATCCCTCTTCTCAACATAACTTACCAAGCACCAACCATCCTTTATAATTATCAAACCCGGCATCTACCAGCCATTCTTCATATATCAACAATAGCAGCCGTCTTAATCAACCTAACAGAAGAAAAAACAAAAAAAACCAGCAAAACCAACAAGCAAAGACACCACTTGCATCCACCTCCACTTTTTCCATTATCAAAGATAGCAGTTCAACCACTATTTTTTATCAAGGATGGCAGGTGAATCATATATCAACAACAGCAGTTATGGATTGTCAACCTCGGCAGATGGTGTTATGAAAAAAATAGCGGATAGA
>JAZKSG010000045.1:0-8828 GCA_036626215.1 Thermoplasmatota archaeon | reverse complement strand
AATAAAGAACAGAAAAAAAGATGAGTTGAAAAATGATAAAAAAATATTTGTTTTATTATACTCTGGTTATTTTCTTTCGACCTAACGCCTCAAGATAGGAGATCTCTTTACCGGATTCAAGATCACCTTTGTATTTATCAGGTATAGGTATCTCAAAAGTTTCGTAAGTATCCAGATCCATAAGTTGAACGTTATCCCCCATCACTGCAACAACCTGAGCTTTTCTTTTATCAACGATTGGTACATGAACTTTGTGTGTAACAGGATATACAACGCTTCGTTTCTGATTATCAAATACACCTATAGCCTCTATACGAGCCTTAGATTCACCATGTTTACCAGGTTTAGAAGTAGAAATGTTCATGATTTTACATGGCTCGTCATCAATTATAAGATATCGATTTTCTTTCAATGTTCTTACTTCTGCTAACTCTTTCATAGTTTTATTACACCTATTCCTTTATTTTGTAGACGACATCATTCTCACGAACTCTGTCTTTAACTTTTATACCGACTTCGTCACCAGGTTCCACCTGGTCTACAGAGTTCTGGTCGATCTCCATACTTTCTACTTTTTGTTGGAAGTCTGTATGCGCTCCAACAAAGTGAACAGTATCACCTATTTTAAGTTCACTATCTGTGATTTTTATTGCAGCAACATTTATATTGTTGAAAAAATGCTCAACTTCTCCAACTTTTTCTTCAACCATTTTATTACAACCCCCTTTTTATTTTAGAGGATAAGTCTTTTAATCTTTTTCCACTATTTCATAGATAGCTTTTTTTCCATGTTTTGTACAGATGAAACCTTCCCAGTTTTTATCCCAGTCCATAGGTTCTCCACATTTTGGGCAGGCTAACTGTGTTATAATCTCTCTATGTCGCTTGGTTTTAGTTTTCACTACTTCTGCCTTCATTTTTTTAGTTGGATTTAGGGAATTCATTACATAAACTTCGCCATCTGGAGGTAGATAGGGAGTGCTTTCTTGTGCTTTTTTCATCTTTTTCTTCCGGTAGGATTTCATTTGCTGTTTAAATTTATCTCGCATTGAGCGTCTTCGACCCATGGTTATCAACCTTTCAATATTTTTAATAGGATATAATAAGTTTTTTGTTTAATAACTTCTTTCCCTCTTGCAATGAAAGTCACAGAGCTACCGATAGACGAAGAAATAGTTAAAATTCTGAAAGAGGAAAACATATCAGAGCTTTATCCTCCACAGGCTGAAGCTTTACCTTCTGCTTTAGAGGGTAAAAACATTGTTGTTTCTGCTCCTACTGCTAGCGGTAAAAGCCTTGTTGCATATCTATCAATTATACATCAACTTAGAAAAAAAGGAGGTAAAGCGCTTTATGTTGTACCTTTGAAGGCTTTGGCACGTGAAAAATATGAAGAACTTAAAATTTTTGAGAAAATGGGTTTTAAAATTGGTATCACTACTGGAGATTTAGATGATTCTGATCCTCGTCTAGCTCGATATGATATAATTGTTTGTACATCTGAGAAAGCCGACTCTCTTCTCAGACATAAAGTCAGTTGGACTGATAAGGTAAGGGTTTTGGTTGTAGATGAGATTCATTTGATTCATGATGCTTCTCGTGGACCTACTTTGGAGGTTATTATTAGTCGTTTTAAAGCTCTGAATCCTGATACTCAGATTGTTGCTCTCTCTGCCACTATTCAGAATGCTACAGAGCTTTCTATTTGGTTGGATGCAGAGTTGATTAAATCTGATTGGAGGCCGGTTCCTCTTAGAGAAGGCGTCTATTATAGAGGGAGTGTTAGGTTTGATGATGGTGAAACAGTTGAAATTGAAGGTTCAGAGAAAAAAGCAGTCAATAGAATTGTGGGGCATTCTATGTCTAACGGTGGACAGGTTTTGGTTTTTGTTAACACCCGTCGTTCCACTGTTTCAGCAGCTAGACGTGTGGCTAGTGTCGTTGAGAAGAATTTAGATGAGACAGAGAAAAAAGGTTTAGAAGAGCTGGTTGAGTCGTTGGAGAGAAATATTTCTGAGCTTACCTCTGTCGACAAAGATTTGTTTAGTTGCCTACGTAGAGGTGTAGCTTTTCATCATGCCGGTTTGAGTAGTGTTCATCGTCGTTTTATTGAAAACAGTTTTCGTGATCGTTTGTTGAAATGTATTGTTGCTACTCCTACGTTAGCCGCAGGGGTTAATATCCCTGCTCAGAGAGTAGTTATTAGAGACCTCTGGCGTTATGACCCTAATTTCGGTATGAAACCTATCCCTATTTTGGAGTATAAACAACAGGCGGGTCGTGCTGGAAGACCACAGTTTGACAGTTTTGGTGAAGCTATAGCGGTGGCTAAAAAATCTAAATCAAGTGACAAGATTTTTGATGAATATGTTCTGGCGGATACAGAACCAATTTATTCTAAGCTTGGTAGCCCTTCGGCTTTACGTATGCATCTGTTATCTTCAATTGCTACAGGTTTTGTTGAAGATAAAGAAGGTGTTTATCGTTTTGTTGACAGTACTTTTTATTCCTATCAAGCTGATACGTTTGCGTTAAGAGATGATATAGATGAGGTTTTAGATTTTTTAGTTGAAAACGAGTTTATTGAAAAGATTAATGATGACCGTTTTATGGCTACATTGTTTGGTAAACGTACTTCTTCTCTATATATTGATCCTCTTTCTGGTCTAGTTTTGAAAAAGGCTTTAGAGAAATCTCAAAATAAAGCTTGTGACGTCGTAGGTTATCTACATTCTGTCTGTAGCACTCCAGATGTTTATTCTTTGTATCTACGTAAAAGTGATTTTTGGGTGGAAGAAAAAGTAGAGGATTTTGAGAAAGGACTTTTGGTAGATGTTCCTCTTCCATCTGAGGAAGACTATGAGTATTTTCTTAGTGATCTTAAAACTGCTTTATTGGTTGAAGATTGGATTAATGAAGTACATGAAGATCGTATCGTCAATAAGTATAATGTTGGACCTGGGGACATCCATAACATTGTGGAAACAGTGGAGTGGCTTCTGCATGCCATGCAGGAGTTTGCAAGGATGTACAATTTTGAATGTGTAAAAGAGATAGAAGATCTACTGTTAAGGGCACGTTATGGTTGTAAGAAAGAACTACTTAATCTGGTGTCTCTGAAAGGTATAGGTCGTGTTCGTGCTCGTTCTCTGTATAAAAATGGTTTCAAAACTGTTAATGATCTTAGAGGGGTACCAGTTAAAAGATTAGCGGAGGTTAAAAACATAGGTGAAGGTGTAGCTAACAGGATAAAGGAACAGATAGGTGAAAAAGTAAAGAATAACAGGGATTTATCTGAGTTTTAAAAAAGAGTGAGGGATATAAGTTGGTTGAAATTGTTGGTGCCGAGGGAGAAATATCGGATGTAGAGGTTTTCCTGAAACAGGTAAGAAATTATTTTGAAAAACATGGTGTATCAGCTCAGGTTTTTGATGCAGATATGATTTATGGAAAAAATCATCTTATTTCAGCTGTAAAACATGCTGAAAGAGCTATTGAGAATGGGGCAAACTCTGCGGATTCTTTAGAGATGGAAGTTTTGTTGTATGCCTCAGGTGAACGGCAGCTGAAAAACGCTATACCGAAGATGGGTGTAAAACCAGGTAGAGGTAACATAGCTTTTGTTTTGTTGAAACAAAAAAATACTGATATTTCTGATAAAATGATTGGAAAAATGTTGGATGTTTTTAAATTGAAACGTAATGACAAAGTTTTGGAGGGAGATCCATATATTTTGAAGAAGTTTGGGATAAAAGATGAAGAATTGGAGACAGTCAGTAAAGATAAATATGAGGATCTTATTCTGGAGAAAGTAGCTTTGGTAGATATTATCAAATAAAAATACAAAAAAAACAGTTTTTTTGTATTTTTTTTTTGCCCGCATGAGGTAGTTTGGATATCCTGAGGCCCTGCGGAGGCTTCTACTCGGGTTCGAATCCCGATGCGGGCATCCATAAATGACCCCGAACAATGGTGAATTATCCATACAATATAGCAGTTATTTGTTAAAAACTATAAAAATGTGATATCACATATTTATTTATGGTGATGATTATGGCAGATATAACTCTGTCAGTACCAAATAAAATACATAAAAAAATGAAACGCTTTTCTGAGGTAAAATGGAGTGAGGTAGCTAGAAAAGCAATAATCGGAAAAATCGAAATGCTATCTTTAGCTGAAAAACTGGCTCAAAAAAGTAAAATTACCAAAAAAGACGTAAAAGAATTTAATGAAAAGATTAAATCGTCTGCAAATAAGAGGTTTCTTAGTTGAAAATATTAATTGATTCAAATATTCTTTTTTCAGCATTGATAAAAAAATGAAAGACAGAATAATAAAACAACTCTATTTTATCGAAGAAAGTCGCACAGGAAGCTATTTAAGTAAGAAGTTATTGTATTCATGAAAATCAGATTGATAAATAAGATGAAAGACTCGTTGGTTTTTTAAGATTTGAAAAAACCTTGTTTTTTTATCTTTTTTAAAACTCAGTGCAACATAGCTGAGGAGGTGAAACAAGTAATGGAAGGAAAAGTAAAATGGTTCAACTCTCGTAAAGGATATGGTTTCATTGTAGGCGAAGATGGAAACGATGTTTTTGTTCATCAATCCGAAATACCAGAAGAAGTGTATCTTAACGAAGATGATTCAGTTGAATATGAAGTCGAAGAGTCAGATAGAGGACCAAAAGCAAAAAACGTAAAAAAATTGTAAGATTTGTTGAAAAAATTATCAGAATCTCATATCGATTTTTTTCTAATTTAATATTTAAACAACATCCGGGTCTTGGTTTAATTGAAGAAAGAGAAGAAAAAAGAAGATAGAATAGAGGAAATACTAAAATGTCCAAAATGTGGTAGCACACATTTAACAAGGGATTACTCTAGAGCGGAGGTTGTATGTAAAAAATGTGGGCTTGTGATAGACTCAGAGATTATAGATCATGGGCCAGAGTGGCGTGCCTTTAATCAGGAACAACGGGATAAAAAAACTAGAACTGGATCGCCGATGACTTATCGGAGACATGATAAAGGTCTTAGTACAACTATAAGCTGGCAGAATAGAGATGCCTATGGTAGATCTATCCCGCCAAGAAATAGAGCTCAGTTGTTTAGACTTAGAAAATGGCATAATAGAACTAGAGTAAGTGATGGCATTGAAAGAAATCTAATTTTAGCTCTTTCAAACCTAGATAGAATGTCCTCTGGGTTGAACCTACCAAGAAATGTCCGTGAAACTGCTGCTATGATTTATCGTAAAGCAGCTAGAAATAAATTGATTAGAGGTAGATCCATTGAAGGGATTGCCGCAGCGGTTTTATATGCTGCATGTCGACAATGTAATGTACCAAGAACTCTTGAAGAGATAAGTAGAGTTTCTGAGATTAAAAAGAAACAGATTGGTAGAAACTATAGAGATATATCTCGAAGATTAGAATTAAAACTGCTACCTACTACACCGCAGGATTATGTTTCAAGATTCTGTAGTAAGTTAAAACTTAGCAACGATGTTGTTATAAAAACAGTTGAAATTTTGAAAAAGGCTACAAAGAAGGAGCTTACTAGTGGTAGAGGACCTACCGGTATGGCTGCTGCAGCAATTTATATAGCAACTATTCTTTGTGGTGAACGGAGAACGCAGAGAGAAGTGGCTGAAGTCGCAGGTGTAACAGAGGTAACTATACGTAATCGTTATAAGGAGCTCGCTGAAAAACTAGATATCGATGTGGTAGCATAGAGATAAAGTAATTTGAATTTAAACTTATGATAAACTATATAAACATGGAAAGATGTATAGTAGATTGAAGAAAATAAAAATCTAAGTATTCATTCTTTTTTAAGATGGGTGTATCTTTTTATTTTTTTCAGAGAATATAATTTATAGATGTAGAATAAAAGAGTGTTGTATATGGCTCGAAGAAGAAGACATAAAAAAATCGCTAAAAAAGTAATAAGATGTAGGAATCAGAATAAACCAGTTTTTGAACATGAAGTATGCAAAGAATTCAGTTCCAACCATGGTTCAGATGTAAAAAAGAATTGCAAAAACTGTAAACATTCTTTCTAACCTTTTTTAAAGAAAAAAAATAATTTGGTGAACTGTTAAGATGAATTTTAATGATTTAAAGATTAATTTTAGATTAAAAGAAAAAGCAAAAGAAATGGGGTTTGAAGAGTTAACCCCTATTCAGGATAAATGTATACCTGAGATACTGAAAGAAAAAGATGTGGTAGGACAAGCAGAAACAGGATCTGGAAAAACGTTGGCTTTTGTTATACCTATTTTAAACAAAATAGAAAAAGATGGAGATATTCAGGCGTTGGTTTTAACTCCGACAAGGGAGTTATGTATCCAAGTAGCAGATGTTTTCAAAGATTTTGGGGAAAAAATGGGTATTACTACGACGAGTATATATGGTGGAGTTAAAATTGGACCTCAGATAAGAGATATTACGAAATCTCAGATAGTTGTTGCGACACCTGGGAGGTTGTTGGATCATGTCAACCGGAAAACGATTGGTTTCAATGGTTTGAAATTCTTTGTGCTTGATGAAACAGATCGGATGCTCGATATGGGTTTTATTGATGATGTTGAAAAGATAATACGTAATGTTCCAAAAGATAGGCGGACTCTTATGTTTAGTGCTACAATTTCTGATAATGTTTATAGTGTTGCTAAAAAACATCTCAAGAATCCAGAGTTTTTTAGAACTAAATCTTGTGTAGAAACTGATAGATTAAACCAGGTTTACTATGATATCTATGAACATAAAGATAAATTTTCTTTGTTGGTTCATCTTCTTAAAAATTCTACTCCGGGTCTTGCTATAGTGTTCTGCGCTACAAGGAAAGAAACAGGTATCGTTGCAAGAAATCTTAGAAGACAAAATATTAATGCTTCAGCGGTTCATGGTGGGATGAGTCAGAATAAGAGGTTGAAATCGCTCTATAAATTAAAAAAAGAGAAAACTGATGTTCTTGTAGCAACTGATGTAGCTGCCAGAGGGCTTGATATTAAAAATGTTACACATGTATATAACTATGATGTTCCTGAGACGCCGAAACAATATATCCATCGAGTCGGGCGGACCGCTAGAGCTGGTGAAGATGGTGATGCAGTAACTTTGCTTACACGTAGAGATCATGAAAATTTTAGAAGAGTTCAGAGTGATGATAAACTTGAGATAGAACGAGCAGAGTTTCCACAGTTCAACAAAGTTCCTTTTTTTAGGAGAAACAAAGGTAGGAAAAGACGATATTCGAGGTCATAGTAGAAAGCAAGAGTTTGTGGCTACCTATCAAAAATACATTATGGTTTTGAGGCGAATGTTATTTAACCCACCTGTTTTTTTAATATGTTTAAAAAAAAAATAGATGCTGGTTTAATGAGTAGGAGAAAAAAATATGGCTGATAGAGAAGTGTATTACTCGTTTAGAGATATGCCTTTTACTGAAAATCATAGCTATGGTAGTTCTTATTCTGGTTCAGCGAAGATGAGTTTTAGTAAAAAAGAGATATTTCATCTTCTTATTGCTATGGGTGTTTTAACCATTGCTTTCGCTTTTGCTCTTGCGCCTTTTCCTCCGTTGTCACATGTTGACAGTGTTTTGTTTAATCTTCCGTTGGCTTTTTTAGCTATAGCGACAGCATTTGTCTGCCATGAGTTGGCACATAAATATATGGGGCAGAAATATGGATATCGATCAGAGTTCAGAATGTATAAAATGGGTCTATTGTTGGCTTTATTTTTAGGGGTTGCAACAGGTATTGTTTTTGCCGCTCCAGGAGCTGTTCGTATTTTTGGTAATCCTAATCATGAAGAAAGTGGTAAACTTGCTACAGCTGGGCCGTTAACAAATATTGTGATAGCTTTGATGGCATTGGGTGTAATGTTGATAAGTGTTGGATTCGTTAGGGAGATAGCTTTTTTTGTCTTATTTATCAACGCGTTTTTAGCGTTTTTTAATCTTTTACCTTTTGGACCTCTTGACGGGCGAAAGGTGTTTAGATGGAACAAAATTGTATGGATTGTTCTGATAGCGATTAGTGTCACTCTCTGGATGAAACCCTTCTAAAAAAAAAGAAATAGTTTTTAGATTGTTTTTATTGGTGAATCACTGTTTTTCGTCTCCATTTTAAGCGTTGTCTGTATTCCTTCACGGGGTATGTTTTCAGGGGTAGACATCTTACTATCGTATAAAAGGAGGAAGGTACTCTGGCGGTCATCAACCATATCGTCTTCTATGGTGTCTAAAAAGTGATATAGATCAAGGAGGTCTTGATGGTGAGGTTTTGAAAAATTTATGAAATGAGATAGGGAATCTAAAACAACGATATCTGGTTTTTCTTTCTTGACACCTAAATCTAAAATTTTTTTTAGTTCCATGAGGTTTCTGGGTGGTTTGTGGTACATACAGTTGTCTATGCCTTCTTCCTGAGGGAAAGCGTAACCTGAGACGCAATCTACTACTGATAGATCTTTATTAAGAGGGTTTAGTTTCAATGTTTTTTTCATATATCCGTAGCTACGGATCATGGAGATATATAAAATTTTAAAGCAGTTATCTGGTTGAATATTGTTTAACACATCTATTATATCTGTGAACTCGGCTGAGTTGTGTAACAACAAAACAGTTCCTTTTAAATTCTCTAAAATTTCTGGTAGTTCATCGTTGATTTCTTTCCACCAGTTAACAGGCGACTGCTTTTCTGCTTCATTATTTTCTACATGTTTAAAATCCATAAAAAGAACATCCCTTATTTCTCATAATTAATTTTATTTTTCCTCTACTACCTCCATTTTTAAAATGAGATCTGTAAAAATA
>JAZKSG010000044.1:0-8966 GCA_036626215.1 Thermoplasmatota archaeon | reverse complement strand
CCCCGTGAGCTTGCTCCGATTGGGATAGCAGATTTCAGGCGATTCAATTTACTTTGGTTAAAGGTGTTGTTCAATTAAATCTGCAATATCTGTTGGAAATTGTGCGATTTCAACACCAGCTTGTTTAAAGGCTTTTACTTTTGATTCTGCTGTCCCTCTACCTTGGGCAATAATCGCCCCTGCATGCCCCATTCTTTTTCCCGGTGGCGCGGATCTCCCTGCAATGAACGCAAACACAGGTTTTGAGATATGTTCTTTTATGTATTCCGCAGCTTCCTCTTCAGCTGTTCCACCGATTTCCCCTACTAAAACTATTGCTTTTGTTTCTTTGTCTTTTTCAAATGCCTCTAAAGAATCAATAAATGTAGTCCCAATCATCGGATCACCACCAAGACCGATACATGTACTCTGTCCAATTTTTTTTTCAGAAAGAGAGTTCACTATTTCATAAGTAAGGGTTCCTGATCGACTGGCTACCCCAACATTTCCATTACGGAAGATACTTCCGGGGAGTATCCCAATTTTGGTTTTCCCAGGACTTGCAATACCTGGACAGTTTGGACCGATTAGGACTGCATTTTTATATTTTGCATAATGGACAAATTCCATTGTATCATGAAAAGGAACATTTTCAGTTATGACAACCAGGGTTTTTATCCCAGATTCTAAAGCTTCAAAAACTGCGTCTTTTGTAAATCTTGCAGGAACCAAAACAAGTGACGTGTTTGCACCGGTCTCATTGACAGCTTCTTTGACAGTATTAAATACAGGAACCCCCTGAATCTCCTGTCCTCCCTTTCCAGGTGTGACACCGGCTACAACATTTGTTCCAAATTTTTTCATTTCACCTATATGAAAAACTCCTTGATGTCCTGTTGCACCTTGAACAAGTACCTTATTTTTTTTATCAACAAAAATAGACATATATTACACTCCTCCTGCAAGTTTAGAACAACGTTTTGCTGCATCTTGAAGCGTTGTGGCAGTGATAAGACCTGCATCCTTTAAAATTTCTTTTGCTATGCCTTCATTCATACCTTTTATTCTTGTGACGACTGGACAATTAATCCCTTCTTTCTCTATGACTGATTTTACTCCCTTAGCAACGGTGTCACATTTCGTGATTCCTCCAAAAAGATTTAAGAAAATAACTTTTGGTTTGGCTTTTTTCATGAGTTCAAAAGCCTGTTTGACTTTTTCAGGATTATCTGTTCCACCCAGATCAAGAAATACTCCTCCTTTTCCACGGTAATGGGTTAATGCATCAAGGGTAGCCATGGTTAATCCTGCCCCATTTGCAATAACACCAATATCGCCATCAAGTTGGATGAATGAAATATTTTTTTCTTCAGCTTCTTGTTCCAACGGGGTCAATTCAACATTTTCTGGAATGATGTCTTTATGTCGGAATGTCGCATCGTCATTTATAGTTATTTTTGAGTCTAATGCAACGATATCATTATTTTTCGTAATCACTAAGGGATTTATTTCAACTAGTTCACAGTCATATTCCCTGAACAAATTATACGTCTTATAAAGAACTTTAGAAACCTGTTTTTTTTCCTCTTTATTTAGCCCAAGTTTCCCGATTATACTTCTTATGTTAAACGATTGTATACCAATCAAAGGGTTTATCCATTCTTTGAAAATTTTATTATCCGGGACACTTTCTATATCTACCCCTCCATTAGCACTTGTCATAATTAAAGGCATACGTTTTGTTCGGTCAAGAGAAATACTTAGATAAAACTCGTTTTTAATGTCTTTTTTTTCTTCAGCAAGAACCTTTCCAACCTTATATCCTCTGATGTTCATACCAAGTATCTGTTCAAGCTTATCTTTTGCATCATCTTGATTTTCTGCAGATTTAATACCACCTGCTTTACCTCGTCCACCGATAGGAACCTGTGCTTTAAGAATTATGGGAAAATTCAGATTGGAAACATCTTTTTTAGTTTTGATTAGCTTGCTTTTTGGAACGGGTATTTCATATTTATCAAACAGTTTTTTTCCCTGGTACTCGAAAAGTTTCATATTCATGTGAATGCAAACTCTGATATTTAAGAACTTTTCATAGTAGTAAATTGCAATCAGTAATTTTTTTGGTAATTGGAGCAAATTTGAAATCTTTAATAAATGCTAATGTATTTACACTGTAGCTAAGGATTAAAGGGTCATCTGCGATCCATTTGTTTTCTTTTAGTATTTGCATGATCCTGTTTTTGTCTTTTTTGTAATCATCATAATTGCGATATATGGAAATCATAACTGCTTCAAACATTCTACTAGCCATAAAAATAGTGGAATCACTTATCAGCAAGGCACTTTCATCTTGTTCCATATCTGGAGGGTTACGAGGATCAAAACGAATATGGTAAAAAGTTAGTATATCATAGCCTAAATTTTTTATATTTGGCAGTCTGATTTTTCTTATCAAATTGTTTTGCATGAATTTTTTCTTTAATCTAGAAACTGTATGCCGGGAAACACCTAGTTCATATCCTATATCTTTATCTGACATATCAGGATGTCTTATTAGCATATAATAAACATCTTTTTCAGTGTCCGTTAAACTACTTTTTTTTCTGTTCATAAATCCTACATTTTTACTCTCTTCATCAATGTCTATATTTAGTTCAAAACTGCTATTGAGTAAAGGTGCATAATCAAAGAAACGATAGATTTTACTAATATCAAAAGGAAAAAGTACCATGTTTGGGTATTCTTCTTCTAATAATCCTCGGCTTCCAAAGGTTTTTGTTCTAATATCATTAATCTTTCCCACGTTAGTATAATCTTTTGTGAAACTTAAAGAAAATCCTTTATCTTGTTCACCAACAGAGAAGAATATTTCTTCAAAAACTTCGATTGTTCTGCCTGTGATCTGTATTCTTTCTTTTAGAGGTATTAGAGGACTAAAGTTAGTGTAGATTACTACTAACATTTCTGAACCTAACTTTTGTAATCTAGGAATATTAACATTTCTAAAATATTGTTTTTCTTTTAATCTATGTCTTATAGAGGTTACTGTAGAGTGTTTTAAATTAATATTTTCGGCAAGTTTTTTATCTGTTAAGTTTGGATATTTTACTAAGCCGTATAACGTAAGTTTTTCTTTTTCTGTTAATTCAAACTTTTTCATATTTTTCGAGAATAAGTAAGAATGATATAAATGTTTTTCTTAATTTAACAAAAATTATCTTTTATTACAATAATATGAGTATATATCGTCTATATTATTCTCTAAAATACAATATATTGTTAATCAATTGTTATTTTGGCCGGAAAATACAAAAAGCTTATAATACTCTGCCTTATTGAATTTTGTAAAGAAAGGATATCCTTGATAAAAAAATGTTAGTAAGAAACCAATTTTCCACAATACAAAATAAGATAATTTTTTATATTTTGGGAGTATGAAAATGAATAAAAAAAGCCAGACATCACTTGAAAAAGATCCAAAAGATATTGAAGAGACGGCTGGAACAGTTGAAGTTTTCATAATGGGGAAAAGCTATCGGGTGCCAAAAGGCCTTACTATCATGAAAGCGATTGAATATGCAGGCTATAAATTTATAAGAAGCTGCGGCTGCAGAGCTGGTTTTTGTGGAGCATGTTCAACAGTTTATAGGATAGAAGATGAACAGAAACTTGGTTTTGATTTAGCCTGTCAAAAACTAGTAGAAGATAAAATGTATCTGGTTCAACTACCATTTGTCCCCGCAGCAAAAGCAGAATATGATATTAATAAACTAGAGCCAGAAGAATCTACACTACTGGATGTCTATCCTGAAATAGCTAAATGTGTATCATGTAACACCTGTACCAAATCATGTCCGCAGGATATTGAAGTTATGAAATACATTCAGAATGCTGTTCGTGGAGATATCTCCAAGTGTACTGAACTTTCTTTTGACTGTATCCAGTGTGGTCTGTGTGCTATGAGATGTCCAGCAGATATAAAACATTACCATCTTTCCCAGCTTGCTAGAAGGCTGCATGGTAAATATATTGCTCCTAAATCTAAAAATTTAGCTAAGCGATTAAAAGAAATTGAGAATAAAAAATATGATTCAGAGATTGAAAAACTGATGAAAATGGATAAAGATAAAATCAAAAAAATATACAGTGACAGAAAAATTGAAGCAGAAGAAACAGACGAGGGAGGTGGATAAGTTTTGGAAATTAAAGATGGATATCCTGATTATATGTTGGAATCTATAAAAAAGGTGGAGAAAAATCGAGATAAAAATATGTCCACCAAGGCTAAATCAATGTCTATGGATGAAAGAGAAAAAATTCTGAAAAATTTCCATCCTGATTATAGAAAAGATACAAAAAGAAAACTTAGAGTAGGTGTCGACAAAGGTAAATTATTGTATAATGGTCTAGTTGATCTTTTAGAATCTAAAACTGTTATTGATCCAAAAGATATAGATTTAAACAAAATCGATTATGATGTAGACCTTCTAGTAATAGGGGGCGGAGGTGCTGGTACTGTAGCTTCTCTTTTTGCCTATAAATCTGGTGTTCCTTTAGATAAAATACTTATTGCTACTAAACTTCGCCACGGCGATGCTAATTCAATGATGGCTCAGGGTGGTATACAGGCAGCGGATAGACCTAGCGATAGCCCCGCTTTACATTATTTAGATATATATGGCGGAGGTCATTTCACCAATAAACCTGAGTTAGCAAAAGCTCTGGCTTTAGATGCACCTAAGATAATTGACTGGCATGAAAGAATAGGTGTTATCTATGACCGAGAAGAAGATGGAGAATTCATGGAGCTATCCGGTGGTGGAACCTGTAAGAACCGTCTTCATAGTGCTAAGGACTATACAGGCATGGAAATCATGCGGAATATAAGAGATGAAGCAAGAAACCTAGAGATGCCTGTTTTAGAATTTTGTCCGATAGTCGAATTACTGAAAGATGACAAAGGAAAAGTTGCAGGTGGAATCGCTTTTAATATGGAAACCTCAGAATATTATGTAATCAAAGCGAAAGCTACTATTCTTGCTACAGGTGGAAGCGGTCGATTGCATCTTTCAGATTATCCTACTACAAATCATTACGGGGCGACGGGTGACGGTATTATAATGGCATATCATGCAGGGGCTAACCTTTTAGATCTAGATACTATCCAGATTCATCCAACAGGCGATGCTTATCCTGAGGCAATTGTAGGGATTTTATCTACAGAAAAACTAAGGGGACATGGTGCTGTACCTTTGAACAAAGATGGAGATCCATTTGTATTTCCCTTAGAACCTCGTGATGTAGAAGCGGCATCTATTATAAAAGAATGTAAAGAAGGCAGAGGTATCACAACTCCTACCGGTATGACAGGTGTATGGCTTGATACACCTATGATCGATATTAAACATGGAGAAGGAACTATAGAATCAAAATTTGCATATGAAGCACGTAAATTTAGACGATTTGGTATTGATATCACAAAATATCCTATTTTGGTTTATCCTACTCTTCATTATCAAAATGGTGGAGTCGAAATAAACGAGAAATGTGAAACAAAAGCCCCCGGTCTTTTTGCAGCTGGTGAAGTTACAGGTGGAGTACATGGAAAAAATCGTCTTATGGGTAATTCTCTTCTTGATTACAATGTATTCGGACGTCGAGCTGGTATTTATGCAGCTCAATACATCAAAAAAACAAAGGTTGGAAAAATCACGTTAAAGCATCTAGATAAATACAACAAAATGATAGAAAATTCTAGTATTGAACCGGATAAGACTGCACCTATTGTTTTACCTGAATATAGAGGTGAGATGTCGATTTCAAGATCGTTGGATATATTATAAATCGTTGGTGTTAAACTTTTATGATAGAAGTTAAAGAAGATTGGTGTAAAGGATGCAATATTTGCATAGAACGATGCCCAGTTGATGCTTTAGAAGAATCTGAAAAACTTAACAAAAGAGGGGTTTATCCCCCTCGATTAAAAGAGAATAATGAGTGTAACTATTGCAGGCTCTGTGAGCTGCTATGTCCAGATCTTGCAATAACTGTAATCCCTGAAGAAAAAAAAGAGGTAAAGAAGAAAAATCTGCTAATATCTCCAGTTGGAGGAAGAAATAAATGAGATATAAGAGAGATCCTGATTTGATAAGAAAAGTGCTAGGAGACAAAGTTCAGTTTATTTTAGGTGATATGGCCTGTGTATATGGCGGGCTTCTCGCTGGTTGTTCGTTTTTTGGAGGATATCCTATTACTCCTGCCTCAGAAATTGCAGAGGGAATGGCAAGACTTTTACCAAGAACAGGTGGAACCTATATACAGATGGAAGATGAGATAGGAAGTATAGCATCAGTTATTGGAGCTTCATGGGGAGGTGCAAAATCTATGACTGCAACAAGTGGACCTGGCTTTTCACTTATGATGGAAAACTATGGTTTTGCAATGATGACCGAAACTCCCTGTGTGATAATAAATGTTCAAAGGACAGGCCCATCTACAGGTCAACCGACATTAGGTGCTCAAGGTGATATGATGCAATGCCGCTGGGGGACACATGGTGATTTTGAAGCCATAGCTCTTGCTCCTAGTACAGTTCAAGAATGTCTGGATTTCACAATTGAGGCTTTTAATCTAGCTGAAAAATATCGTAATCCTGTCTGCGTTATGACAGATGGAGAGATGGGGCATCTCCGTGAACGTATTAAAATTCCTGATGAAGAAGAATTAACATTAATTGATCGTGTTCCAGCTACAGTCGATAAGGAAAAATATGTGCCTTTCTCTGAATCACAAACTCGTGACAGCAAAGTCCCTGATTTTCCTACCTTTGGAACTGGATATCATACCTATGTAACAGGTCTCACCCATGACGAAAAAGGTTTTCCAGCGACCGATAAACAAAAAGACCATGAAAAACTGGTAAAAAGAATTACAGAAAAAATAACTGATGATGCAGATGAGCTTGTAATGGTAGAAGAAATCAACCTAGATGATGCAGATACTGTATTTGTAACATATGGAGCCTCTGCACGTCCCGCTGAAACAGCTACGAATATAGCGAGAAAAAATGGAAAAAAAGTAGGTCTGCTTAGACTCAAATTAGTATGGCCTTTCCCTGAAAAAGTTGTTGAAAAACTTGCGAAGAATGTCGACAAAATTATTGTCCCTGAGATGAATCTCGGTCAAGTATTTCATTCAGTAAAAGAAGCTGCCTGTGGAAATTGTGAGGTGATTAAAGCTCCAAAGATTGGTGGTGAGATGCATCTGCCAGGAGAGCTTTTGAAATATCTGGAGGGAAAATAAAGATGGTAGAAATTAGAACTGCTAAAGAATTAAATAAAAAATATCTAAGAGAAGACATGTGGCCTACTATCTTCTGCAACGGATGTGGCAACGGTGTAGTCTTAGAATACACATTTTGGGCTCTTGAAGAATTAGAATTGGATATGGATAAAGTTGTGTTTGCTTCAGGTATTGGCTGCTCTTCAAGATTACCGGGATATATTAATGCAGATGGTCTTCACACCACCCATGGTAGAGCAATTGCTTTTGCCACTGGTGTAAAAGCAGCAAATCCGGATTTGAAACTTATAGTTTTTACAGGTGATGGAGACTGCGCAGGTATAGGGGGTAACCATTTTATTCATGCTGCAAGAAGAAATATTGATATGACAGTTATTATGATTAATAATTTTATTTATGGTATGACCGGAGGTCAGCTGGCGCCAACTGCACCTCTTGGAAGCAGGGCGACAACTGCACCTTATGGAAATATTGAACCGCCTTTTGATATTTGTAAGCTAGCAAAATCATTAGGGGCAAATTATGTAGCAAGATGGTCAGTGACGCATCCTTATCAACCGATAAAATCTGTAAAAAAAGCATTAGAAAAAGATGGTTTTTCTCTGATTGAGTTTTTAGCTCCTTGTCCTACTGCATACGGTCGACGTAATAAACTTGGTGATATCAAAAAACAATGGGAATGGTATGATGAAAATACTATTTTAATTGAGGATTATGAGCGAATTATGAAATATGGATCTGAGGAAGAAAAAGAGGAAATCAAAGACATGTTTCCTATAGGTGTTTTTCAGGATATAGAAAAACCTGGTTTATTTGAAAGATATGAAAAACTAGTAAAACAGGTTATGGGTAAAAAACAAAAATCTTCTAGTAAAAAAAAGAAAGGGCCGGTGGAGGATTAATATGAAAAAAGAAATCCGTATCTGTGGTTTTGGTGGACAGGGAGTAATCCTTGCGGGTTACATAATTGGAAAAGCAGCGACTGTTTATATGGGGTATAATGCTGTACAAAGTCAGTCTTATGGACCTGAGGCACGTGGAGGTGCAGCAAGATCAGAATTAATAATTTCTGATAAAAAAATTGGTTATCCGAGACCTACTAGCGTTGATTTTTTGGTAGCTATGTCACAGGAGTCATTTGATACTTATCGAGATGACATTCGAGATGATACAATTATCGTTTTAGATCCTGATTTAGTACCAAAAAATGATATCGGCAGGAAGGTATACAAGATTTCTGCACAAAAAATAGCTGAAGAATTAGGTAACAAAATTGTTACAAATATTGTTATGGTTGGTGCAGCTACTTCGATTTTTGATTTATTAGAAGAAGAAGCAGTTGGAAAATCAGTATCGGATAGTGTTCCTAGCAAGTTTAAAGAGCTTAACGAAAAGGCTTTTGATAAAGGAATTGAGGCCGGAAAGAATGCCAAAGAAAAATTATAACCACAAACAAGACCATGATCTAGGGATTCCCCTCTGCGATGATTATTTTTATGATGAACCAGAGGAAATAATACAAGAAAAACAAATTTTAAAACATAAAAAACCAAAAAAAGATGTAGGAATATCTGATAAAAAAAAAGAGAGAGTCATCAATGCAGATGTATTAATTGTTGGAGCAGGAATTTCAGGGATGCAATCTGCTTTAGATATAGCAGATAAAGGATATAAAGTAGTGA
>JAZKSG010000043.1:0-9107 GCA_036626215.1 Thermoplasmatota archaeon | reverse complement strand
TCCCATCCTTGATCACTACTAACATTTATCACAAATCGATACCAAGTAGCGTTGTCGGTTTCACTAATATTGTTTCTAACTGATGTCCAGTTTTCACTGAAAGCTGGTGCAGTGGTGTCGTCTTCTGTTTTTGCAGCAGTACATTTTTGGATGTCATACCAAAGAATACGAGGCCATTTAGCTTCGATAGTCACATTTAAATAAGATGAGTTATGCCAAGAAGTATCGTTATTGCTAGAACTATTCCAGTCTGCTCCACCAAAAAGAACCATATTCGGAAAAACGTCGCCTGATATATTTACAAAGAATGCAAATATGAGTAATGCTACTACTATACTTGATAATATTTTTTTGTTGAATCCCATCCTATGTTCACATCCCATCCTAGTATCATTTCAGTAAGTTTACTATTAACTACTGTTATAGATGAATATATCGCTTAAATATTTTGTTTGCATGTATATGTGCAGGTGGTTATGCAGACCAAAACATGTTTTTTGTTGTTCATTTTTGGTTTATCTTTGTAGTCATCTTGGAGGAATATATTCCACTATATGTACCAAGAGGTATTTGGATGTTGAATTGTATCTGAACCTCTTGTGTTAATCCATCAGTTGGGGAAGTACCTGAAGTAGTTATTATTTTTATTTTGTTTTCTTCACCGAGACCTTGGAAAACTTGATCAGATGTGATATCATCATTTGGATCTGCATTCGCTAAAACTTTTAAATTATCAGCAATGGTGATGCTGTTTCCAGATGTACTATTATATAGGTTGTTTTCAAAATATATACTCAGATTATAGTCATGGTTTGATGCATAATTAACTGTGATCATGTTTGTGTCACTATCTTCACCTGGCGCTACGGTAACTAGTAGATAATTGTTGTCGGGGGAGATATAAGTAAATCTATCTACGCCGTACTCATCTGTTTTCCAAGTTTTTTCGTCTGCTTGGTCAACTATTGATATTTTGAAATTCCAAGAATAGGGATCATTTGTAGTATTTTCTGTAGATGTCCATGTTTGGTTACTATCCGCCCATTTCACTTGGTTTTTAGGTTTAAAATATATTTTTATAATGCGGGTAGTAGAATTCACTCTGGTTTCACTGCATTTTGAAGTTATTATATCAACTTCGTTATTAGGCCAAATAAGATTATACTCAGGATTTCCACTAGTGTTTTTGTATTGCAAAAACATGTTTAGGTTGCCACCGTTTGTTTGATTATACTCTGTGTTCTCATCACTTTGGTCATACCAAGCAGTTATGTTGACGTACTCTATGTCATCCCATCCGTTTTTATCTGTGATGTTTATCTCAAAATAGTATTCTTTGTTTATGGTTAATAGACCTGTTGCATTGTTTAGTTTTGATCCAGTGTTGTTTTTTAGATCATAACTGTTTATAACCGGCGGATATGATGTTTCAGTTGTAAAATAAAACCATTCGCTTGTGTTGGTAACTCCGTCGTTTACATATACTTTCCAGTAATATGTTTCTGAGTAGTTATTGAATTGAGGATATTGATAGCTTACCGTACTGTTAGCTACGACGCTATGATTTGTATGAAGGTTTATCCAACTACCACTTTCATTGGTAGCCCAGGTGACATCTAGATTGTCTCCATTGGTGTCGTTAGCCCATATTTTACATGTCGGTTTTAGGGCAACATCTGTTGAACCGTTAGGAGGTGAAATTAAATCTATAGATGGTGAAGGATTATCAGTTGATAGAGTGAATGTATCGTTTGCTGGTGTAGAGTCATCGTTTCCTGCTTCATCAGAAGCATTAGCCTTAATTTCGTATGTCTTATATTCCCAGTTTACATTACTGGAATCATAGCTCCAATTTTCGTTTGTCCCTCCGAAGCTACTGTCGTTTGCACTAGCTGGAAGCCAAATAGTGTTTGAAATCCAACTTGATCCATTCCAATAGAAACCATCCGTAGTGTTTTTAATATACAAATCAACATGATCTACCGCTATTCCATCTGTTGAGCCACCCCAAATAGAATCCGGTCCAACAGAGCTATCTGAGTAATTCATAATAGATGTATCTGGATTTGTTCCATCTATACCATTAGTAAGATTATCACTTTTTACATCACTGTAATCGGTTCCATCATACGCAACACATTTAACCCAAACATTCCCATCATAATCACTCCAATTTACAACATATTCCTCATCAGTCCAATCTAAATCATAACCACCTTCTTCTACATTAGCATTTGAAACCATTGCACCATAATTAGACGTCGTAGGATCTTGCGGCTCAGCACCTTTTTTAAAAGTAAAATACAAATCACAACTATCCTCATCTACATCTTTATAAACCCAATCAACCGTCACATTATCATTATCCAAATCCCAACCAGAGTTCCCTTCAGAATCAACATTAAAACTATCAACCACCGGAGCAGAATTCGTACTATAAGTAATATTTATTACCGGAGGATTCCCTCCAATAGGAGCTTCTGCAAAATAACAACCACTAACATAATCAGCACTCGGAGCAGAATCCAAATAATCATGCTCATACTCCCGCACACAAAACTCCGTAGTACCAGTCTTACTAATAGAACCAATACCTTTTGAATTTAAACTAAAATCATTATAGCTACTGGAACTCCAACTACTAATAGTATCAAAAGCCTCACCAGTAAACGCATCAAAATCACCCGTCCCAAGACCTGCAGTAGACCAAGTGGATTCCTGAATACACGCACTATCACCACCGTTACTATAACCATGAATCTTCACAACAGCGCTACTGATAGTACAATCATCAGGAAGACCACTAGTATCAAAACGAAAAAAAGACCGAGTAATACCATAACTAAAAGAATACTCAGCAACACCGATACTACTATCATAATACTCATCGCTATCACTCACAGAAGAACCCGAACTTGCATCATGGACACTGCTCCATTGACTATCTGAATGAGAGATATATCCATCACTAGCCATAGCAGTAATCTCAGTAGAAGCATCAATAACAACAGGATAACTCCTGTCTTCACTACGTAACCATTTTTTCCCTTCTTCATCAATCACCTTAGAAACAAAAAAACTACCATTATCCCTAGTAACCTCATAATGCAAACCATCACAGACTTCGGATCTATTATTTTCCTCCCACATCAAAGGACTTGGAACTCTAAAAACACATTTGCCATCTTCATTATAAAAATCAATACTTCCATCATCCAACAACCTATAAGAAACATTATTGGATGTCTCGAAACGCTCAACAACCCTATTGACATCCATAGGATGACGTACTACAAACTCCTCCAACAAAGTAGACGAGCTAACACTAAAACGGACATCAACACCATCATACACACCCTCATAGGTTACAGTATTATTATCAACAGTTAGATTATAATCAGAATTCATATCCCTGAAAGGCTGATCAACAAGATGATAATCAATATAAGCACCATTGTCAGCAAAACGAACCCTGCCAGACCGATTAAAAAACGACTTAAAAACATTCTTGGTGTTTTCAAAAGCAAAACCCTCCGAATCAGACCTTCTAACATTGACATCAATCGGTCTAAAAGTATCAGATTTTTCATCATAATAATTCTGAGGGCTACCAGATATCACGGCGGTAACTGTTCCATCATCATTCCTAACCTGATCAGAAAAGAAGCCACTATGAACAACTCTGTCAGAGCTGATGTTTACAGTTAACTTGTTTGCAATATGAGAAGAAACATTACAAACAACAGTATCAAAAAGATTGTTGTTGTTGGTATCTAAAATAGTATAATTCTCTTTAGAGAGACTAACATATTCTGATCCTACTGCAAAGTTAATTTGACTTTTGTAACGGACTTCAGGAAATGATTTATTTAAAAGTACATAAGAGGAATTATCATTGATGTTTTTATCATCGGTTAAAAGAGGAGTGGGGGATTCTTCAGAGATGGTGACAGGTAGAGAAAAAAAACTGAGTAAAACTATTAAAGTCACTATGAAAATTTTTAGAGATTTAAACCGTGATAACATCCCATCTCTGACTTGCATCCCAA
Organism: Thermoplasmatota archaeon; assembly: GCA_036626215.1. Taxonomy (GTDB): domain Archaea; phylum Thermoplasmatota; class E2; order DHVEG-1; family DHVEG-1; genus JAZKSG01. The sequence goes on along the minus strand of JAZKSG010000043.1, from coordinate 5,058 downwards.
CCCAAATGGTATAATATATTATAGTTATAAATAGCTTATCACTAAAAAAACAGGGTTTTGTTTAAACTGGTTTTTTGATTTTATCAGAATTTTTCTGTTTTTCAACCTCTTCTTCTGAAGAAGATTCTTTTTTTGTTTTAGAAGATGGTTTTGACTCAACGTCGGTAACAACGATCCTATCTGCCATCTCATCTCGATAAAGAACTGGTTTAACATCCATCTTTATACTCTTTTCTTCTCCATCTTTTGTAACGAGTACGGTTTCATAAGAAGAAACAGGTTTATCGCCTTTTAAACGGTTAAGATAATAATTTTCTACACCTGACAAACCCTCAGGGGCAACAAAATCAAAAAGACTTTTCTCCTCCAACTCTTCGGTATTAAAACCTAACATTTCAGCAAAATCATCATTAACTTGCCTTAATACACCTCTTTGGACGATGGCAGATGCAGTAGAAACTTTATCTAACATATCATGATGCTCAGGTTTTTCCTCAGACGACAAATCTCCTTTGAACTCCCCTGGTTTTTCTTCTAAACTTCCATCTACGAAAGATAAAAGGTTTTTCTTAACATTCTGCTCTTTTTTAATCAAAGCTTCACGTCTCTTCTCGATCTCATCTTCTACATTCTCAAGTTTCTGCCGCCATCTAACAAACTCATCTCTGCTTTTGTTAATAATGCGTTTATCTTTGTTTAGACGTTTTTCAAGGTTGTTTAAAGAGTTTTTACGTTTATCTAACTCATTCATCATGTTTTCAAATTCTTCTTTTTTCTTTTGTCCACCCATGACGTCAAATAAGAAATCTATACGTTTACCAGCAAACTCGCCAAGTTTATCTGCCACAAAATGTTTTTCTTTTTGGTCTTTTTGGAGTTGCTCTTTTAATTTTTTGTTTTCTTTTTTTAACTCTTCAATTTTTTTCTTTAATTCTTCAGCTCGGTTAACTTTTTCATCAAACTGATTAAAAGTTTCCTTTAACTTTTTAGGATCATATTTTTCAAAAAGCTCACTATCGACATCCTCTTCTATATCTGTAGTATCAACATCATTTTTGGATCCAGTTTTATCTTTATTTTTTGATTCTTTTTCTGATGAGCTATCAGATTTATCTCGTTTTGGATTTTTTAAAAAGTTTGGTTTCTTAAAAACGATTTTTTTGTTACCAAATTTGAAAGATACTTTGTTGTTAGAGTTTTCTTCAGCCCCATCTTTATCCACATATTTTTTGCTGACGGCATCTGATTCGGCAGAATTTCGGTAGTTATAAGCTGGTTGTCCAACCAACCCTATAGCGCCCAGATTTTTGTTTTCTACATCTACAGGAGCAACATCCCATGACGCCATAATTTTTTGTCCATCGCGTGTTAGCAAAGGAAGTGTAAAATCATTTACAGACTCCTCTTTTTTTACAGAATCAAAAATTTTTTCCCAATCTTCTTTATGCTCTTCGGGCACCAACAAATCTAAAATTTTTTTATCTAATGCTTCCTCTCTGTAGTATCCCGCCTGTTTTTCACATTGTTTATTGAAGAAGACTATTTTCCCGTTTTGGTCTATACTCATCACTAATAGATTATCAGGTTTCTGTAAGTTTTCCCCTTTCTCTCCCTTAGTTATGTCTAATTCGTTCATTTAGAATCTCATCTTAGAATATTTTAAATGTCTACAAGTTTTTTATCTTTTTTATATTTTAAAAGTTTTTGCTATTTTTTTCATTTTTTTTTGATATATTTTGATTTAATCTTTTCTTTTTGAAAAAATGAAAAATATTATTAAGCGTATTATACTTCTTAAATTGATGAGGAGGGTAAACTAAAAAAGAAATTGTGTTTTTGTTTGAATGTTATTGGTAAAAAAAATATAAATACCCGGTAGTTGTTATTATTTAAAGAGGATAGTTCACTTTATCTCCGATTTATAGGAGGGGTAATAGATAAAGTTAAAGATGGGAAAATCTGACGGTAAATCAGACGAGGAGAAACCTTCAGAAGAAATTGAGGAAAAGCCTGAGGAATCAAATCAGGAAACGGAGAATAAGGAATCCGATGATTCAGAAGACATACGGAAGGTTATAAAAGTTGATGAAGACGAAGAGCAAGAACAGGATAAAGAAACAGAGGAACCTAAATCCGAGGGAAACAAAGAAGAGGAGGAACCAGAAGAACTCGATGAAGACGAAATACCTAGTATGGACCCAGGGGGAGAAAGAGAAACATTAGAACAGAAGAGAGCTATCCTTCAAAATATTAAAGATTTTGATTTTGAGATTAAAAAAAATCAAGAAGATATAAATAATCTTAACCAGAAACTGGAATCCATGTCTAAAGACCTGGATGACTTAGTAAGTTTATATGAAATAGTATCTGAACAGATGAATCCATTTGTAGGTCTTTCAAAGGTTACTAAAAAAAGGTTGGATGCTTTAGAAAATTTTACTCGTGAAATTGAAGAGCTTAAAGAGAGGACTGCTGAGTTAGAATCTTTTGCTGAGAAATCTGGTGCTAAATTAAAAAACATTTCTGAAGGAGAAAGAGATGTAGATACCATAAATACCGACGAACTTTTGTCTGAGGAAGAGTCAGATGAAGTTTCTGTTTCTTTCGAAACTATGGATGTTGGAGATGAAAGCATGTGGAAAGATCTTTCCGAAAGAGAACTAGATAGGATTATAGAGGAATCCTTTGGTGTTTTATCTGCAGATAGAAAGATTGATATGGTGATAGATGAATTTATAGAAAGTTTAAAAGGATAGAATCTAGATTAATGGTGTAGTGGAAAAATATGGGAGGTAAAAAGGAGGAAAAGAAAAACAGAACTGCTGCCAATTTTGATTTGAAAAAAGAGTTGACCTCCTTTGTTGAGAAGGATGTTATCCCTCCTAAAGTAGCTGCTAAACTTGAGGAGAAACTTAAAGAGAAAAATGTTGAAATTAACAAAGATCAGCTTCATAAATTAGTTTACAAAATTAGAGATACCCTTCAGGGATACATGGAGGAAAAAAGGAAACAGACGCCTGTATCAGAAAGTAGAAAAAGAACAGATGAAGATATCGACATGAGTAACCTCATGGAAACAGTGGATCGTATTGAGGAGCGTTTAGAAAAATTAGAGGAAGGAGTTTATAGTCAAGACAATGAGCCACGTATGGTGACAACTGATGAGATAGAAGTAGCTGATAAAGAAAGCAGTTTGGATGTGTCGCCTTTGACGCAAATACCAAATGATCCTGAAAGTGTTATAGTTCTTATGAAATGGCTACAGTTTTTGGTTGATAAATGTAGCCGTGACAATCTTCCTGATGTTTTAGATTATTATGTCGACATCGGTTGGATTTCTGAAGAAGCTAAAATTAATTTATTAGACTACTCAAACGGCATAACTGAGAAAGAAGAAAGTAAAAATGTGAAAGGCGTTTCTGAGTTGCCTTCTCATGATCATATTCAATCCTTTATTTTTATTCAAAAGTTGAAAGGTCATTCTTTCGACAGACATTTCATAGATAGAATAGATGGAGAAATCTCTAGGATAACTAAAAAATTGGATAATTATAACTTTAAATAATCCTTACAGTATTACAGATCTATAGAGCTTAATCATTGGCTGGTTGGCTCTATTTGAGGGGATAGGTTTAAATTTAGATGTTTCATCGTAATTTGATGTTAACTCTGTTGTTTGGGAGGATAAAAATAGGATGGGTTTTTCAACATCTGCTGCTACAGCTGTTATAGGTGTCGCTATTTTCGTTTCAGTGCATTTTATAGTAGCTGATGTAATACCTACTTTTGCTGAGACAATGGACTCGTATAGTGGAATGAGAGATAGAGCTATCGATCAGGCTCAAACCGATATTACTGTTAAAAATGTGACAAATACTTCGGCTGGTGCCAGTTTTAACATAAGTATTGCCGTAGAGAATACAGGGAGTGTAACTCTTAAAACGAGTGATTTTCATGTGTTAGTAAATGGAAGTGGTCAAAGTTTTAATGTTTCATCTCCATATTTTTATCCAGAAAACATGATATATTTTAATTTGACTGGACAACCTTCAACAGCAAAAATAAAAGTTGTAACCAACAATGGCGTCTGTGATTATTATACATATTCGATTTAGAAGGAATAAGTTATGAGTTAGGAGGTAATAAAATGGGTTTTAGCTTAACCGGGACACATGTCGTATATTTTGTTGCATCTGTTATCATAGCTGGTGCCGTATCAGGTGTTTTTATAACGGTAACTAATGATATAGTTTCCAGTCTTTCAGATAGAGGCAATAGGATACAAGAGAATCTAGATGTAGAATTTAAAGTTATAAACGATCCTGATAATATCCCTGTTAGCGGAGGAGATTATATTTTTTATCTGAAAAATATAGGAGAAAAAAAGATAACAACTTCAACTTCTACTTTCACCGTATTCATAGATGGGGAATTAATTTCTTCATCTAACTATAGTTTTTCTACTTCATCAATAAATGTAGGCAAAGTTACAAATTTGTCTATTGCTCAGAGTGAAATAAGTTCCGGCGACCATGTTTTAAAAGTGGTAGGGCCTCAGGATATTGAAGATAAATTTAATTTCAAGATATAAAAAATTACACATTTCATTTATATGGAGGGGTAGACTAAAAGATATGGGATTTAAATCAATAGTGTTGAAGCGAAAAGGGGAAAAAGATGGTTTTGCACAACGATTCGGTCAGTCTATTCCAGATGGATCCCTAGTATTTATAGAGGGAAAAGAAGGTACCGGCAAAAGTATATTCTGCCAGCGTTTTTGTTATAGTTTACTAAAAAATGGATATACTTGTTCTTATGTATCTACACAATATACTGTTAAAAGTTTTTTAAGACAAACTGCCTCTGTTGGATATGACACACGTAACTATTTGATGTCTGGAAAACTTTTCTTCATCTCCACGGAAGTTATGCTAGCTGAGACTAAACCCAAAGATAAATTTTTAGAAGGTTTACTTACCTGTAAAAAATTGTTTGAGCCGGATATTATTTTTATTGACTCCTTGTCTACCCTTCTAAATAAAAGCTTGACTGTTGATA
>JAZKSG010000042.1:0-9434 GCA_036626215.1 Thermoplasmatota archaeon | reverse complement strand
AACCCTCTTTCTATATACGATAGCATCCCATCCATTTTTAGTAACCTCAAAAAAACTAATTGGGATGCTATCTTAAATCATTTATTAAGTTGACAACCACATGCACATGTTAAATAGAAGAATCGGAGCCGGTGCTTAAAAAAACATACCTCAATACTCAATAAAAATCTTATTTATATATAGGAGGATAAAAGGAATCAGACAATTAAATAAAAAAAGCAAAATATTTATAGGACGACATACATTGATGTTCAGTAATAAGGTGGAAAAAATAGATGAAAAGGAAAAAAATACTAATTTTCGGACTAATAACCGCCCTCATACTAATAACCACCACCATGGTATCCGCAGTCAACACAACCACATCACAACAAAACAAACAAGAAAAACCCAACAAACTAGACAGCCCACTATTCAAAACCAGAACCAAACAAAGTATCAACGAAAAAACACAACAAATAAAACAAAAAATACAAAACTTCATAACAAACCTACTAGAAAACAGAATACAAGGACCGGTATACCGCCTACTAAATCCATTGACCGAATTAGAATCCAGCAATACATACAAATCAACCTATTGTTTTTGCTATTAGGCATTCAGCACAAAATTCCCAAGGATGTCAGCAGTAAACACATAAATAAAACAAAAAATAATAACATCATAGAAAACTCCTCCTTTTTCTATATCTATAATAAGACAAAAAGAGTGACAGTAACATCATCAACGTAGAAAAATTAGGAAACAGAATACCAGGGCCAATATACTGTTTGTTGGAAATATGCATAGGAAAAAAGACATTAAATAATCCCATAGGAGACGCAACTAAGGACTCTTCAACTGTATTTAAGGGATCTTGCACCATATACACTGGATTTCTTTGCTGGCTCTCTCCCTTTCCCCCCACTGCCTTTAAAGACTAAAATAAAAAACATGCTTACAAACCTACTAGAAAAAAGAACATTCTTTCTTGCCCTACTGCTACAATCTCTATTCAGAGAATGAAACACCGGACACATTTTAATACTCTAAATTGTGGCACAGTAAAATTATGCTATACCCTCGCTCCACTATGCTGACCGAAACAACACCATACCCATACTATGCCAACTATAAGATAAGATGGTAAAAAGAGGGGGCAATACCAGAAATACAAAATAATTAGTGACAAGTGATCACTGGTCAAAGAAACATCATATAAATACTTAACGAACGAGTTACCCCAATAAAACATATCTACTAAAATCTTTTTTTGTAATGCAACAGTACTTCGGAAAGTGGGTAAAAATAGACCTATTTGGAAAACATTGAAACCGGGTCTCTCCCTAAGGATTCCGAAATTTGAGATTAAAAATTCTACCTTCCAAAGTACTGAATGCAAAACATCAAATTTAAAAATGGCTTATATATTCTCAGATTTAGGACATGCTAAACTGGACTGAAATTAAAAAAGAATATTTTTCGAAGCTAAAAAAAAAGCATTTATATAAAAAAATCACAAATGCATCTTTGATACTTCTTACATTAGCTTTACTATCAAGAAACTTTTATATTTCAGAACCAGGTTTTATGTCCTCCGTTTCTACATATGTTTTAATTGGATTGCTACTTTTCAATATACCATTTACCCCCATATATAAATCATTGAGAAAAAAAGAAAAAAATAGATATCTGAAAAGTTTTTTTGGAATAACACTAATCACAGCCTCTTTTTTATTGCTTACTTTAACAAAGACTCAATCTTTGTGGATTATCTCAGTACCAATATTTTTATCAGGTTTAATTGCAATATTAAAAACCGCCAAAGTTAGAAAAGAAGAATTGAATATACTCACATTAACATCGTTCATATATTCCCTGTTCTTCATTTTCGTTCAATCTATCCCTCAGTTATGGTATTTATTCCAACAGTTTTCAATCCAGTATACAAAAACTATAGGATGGCTAACCGGAAAAACACTATTTTTAGGACCCTCAGTAAGCGGCCTATGGATATTAGTTATTTTTCTGATTTTTTCCTTCTGTATCTTTCTGACATCTAGAAGAAACAAAAAAAGGTTTATTTTGAACTTAGCAGGTCTTTTCATTTCCTGGGCAGTTTACTTAGTGATGATCCAATTCATAAACTTTGAAAAAAGTGAAGCATTAAATTTCCATTATGCTCTACTTATTTTCCTACTAATACCCAGCATGATATATATTATAAAAACTAAAGCAAAATTCAATATTTTTAAAATACATAATCGGAAAAATATTGGTTTTAAAAAACTTGTAAAAAACGGAGTGGTTTGGTCCATAGTTTTCTTACTAATTTCTGTTTTTATAATAACTATTTTTCCAACAACAGACAGCAGTAAGATAAACAGAGAGAAAACCATTTTATTTTATGGACAAAACATGTTAGGAGATTGGAGAATTCCTGATTACACCAAGTTTGGAGAAGGAGCAACTGGGATGTTTGGTTTATTACCCTACTATATGAACAACTCAGGATATAACACAGAAATAGTGGTAAAAAATAAAACAAAATTTATGGAGCAAAACTTTCCAAAAAATATATCCCAAACATACAATAATGCATCAGCTAACTATAAAACAGGAATGAATAATATTTCTATTAGACCTGTTAACTTCAGCAGCTATTGTAAGATTATCGAATCAGAAGAAGTAACGAGTGATTTACTAAAAAATGTAGACATCTTCGTTGTAATAAATCTAAAAAAATATTTCCCAGATAAAGAAAAAAAAGCTATATGGGATTTTGTAGAACAAGGTGGATCCCTTCTCGTTTTAGGAGACCACACAGATGTGGGAAATACACAAAAATCTTTAAACAATCTTCTTAACCCTACAGGTATAAGGTATCGTTTTGATTCAGCTCTCTCAATGGACAAAAATTTCAACTGGGGACCATGCTATCAACTGATGCATAATCCTGTTTCACATAAAATAAAACATTTAAACCAGATTCAGATTGGCGTAGGTGCATCCTTGGACGTTAGCCTTGATTCCTTCCCTATGATCATAGAGAGGTATGGTCTTTCAGATAAAGGCAATTATGATAATGAAAACGCAAATCTTGGAGATTACAAATATCAAACTCATGAACAACTAGGAGATATCATCCTTGCTGCAGGAGCCTACCATGGCGACGGGAAAGTAATGGCTTTTGGAGACACTTCTGGTTTTCAAAATCTTGCTCTCCCTCATTCAAACCCTACAGTTAAAGCAGTATTTAGCTGGCTAGACGATACAGAGAGTAGAAACATGAGGTTTACACAGATATCAGCATCACTAATATTATTACTTTTTTCTGCACTCCTATACTTCAAATTCAAAACCCAAAAAATAAACTTCGTAGTGTTTCCATTAGTTATCTGCATTGCAATTTTTTTATCAACAGGTTTTAACGCCATGATGATTCAAGAAACACCAACTCATGGCGATATAGTTTATATAGACACATCTCACAACGAAAGATTAAACATTGAACCACATAAGGACCAGTCTCTATCAGGAATGATGACAAATCTCATAAGAGATGACTATCTACCTTTAATACTGAATGATTTTTCACCAGATAAAATCAAAAAAAGTGAGATGCTGATTTTAAATGCCCCTACCAGAAAAATTACTGATCAAGAAGTCAAATTTCTTAAAAATTATATGAAAAACGGTGGATTAGTATTATTGGCGACAGGTTATGAGGATAAAACCGCCTCTATCCCTCTTCTCAAAGAATTTGATTTGGACATATACGACTTTCCGCTAGGTCCAGTTCCTTATACTGAAGAACAACCTGAGTTGTTTCAAAATCAAACTCGTTTTGTAGACAGTTGGGCTATCGATAGAGGAGACGATAAAAACACAGAAACATTGGTGGCTTGGCCGAGTGACCTCACCGAACGATATGATCTAGTAACATTTACTAAACATGGATCAGGAGGATTAATTTTGATAGGAGACAGTCAGTTTCTATATGATAAAAACATTGAATCAATGGAGACTTTATGGCCAGGGAACATCCAATTTTTGAAAAATCTTTTAGATGAAATGGAAAGAAGAGGTGTTTTAAAATGAAGAAACTACTGCTTTGGCCGGGTTTGCTATTTATTTCTTTTAGCTGGTTTCACCTCATACCAATATTCAAAGAACCTAATTACACCACCGCATTAATTTTCCTAATCGTTGGTATAATTTTCAACATATTTGCATTCTGGAAAGAAAGAACTGCGAAAGTTGATAAAAGATATCTGATAATTCTACTTCCTTTAGTATTTTTTATCATAATAGTGCCTTTTCCATACAGTTTGGGAGGCATAATTTTAACGATAGCAGCAATATTTTACTGGTTTAAAAACTTCTTATTAAAAAGGGAAAAAGAAAACTGGGTTTTCCTAGGTATATCGATCAGCGGTATAATAATTACAATTCAGACGATGTTTTATCCACTATACACAATCTTTGTTTCCCATGGCCACAGAGCAGATTTTCTGTCACCTTTTGTCTCCACAATCGGCGGATTTTTTGGTTTAGAAACCTCTGTCCAAAATGGTATAGTTTTTGTTCAAACTCTGCAGAAAACCTATGCAGTTACTACGACCTGGGAAAAACTAGGTTTTTTCACATGGTTTAACATGTTGATAGGTGCCTTGATTTTGTTTTATTTTTTAAAAAGAAAAAAAAGAAAGTGTTTTTACATTACAGGTTTCTTGGTACTAAGCGGCTTTTATCTTCTACTAAGGTATATACTTGTCTTGTTTTATTTCACTCAATCTAAAGACATAACTTTGTTCTGGGATGCAAATCTGATTTTCTTTAGTTTTGTACCATTCTCCTTGCTGTTGATGAGATTTCTTCCGCTTTCAGATTTAGAAATAAACTTTGATTGTTTTAAATCTCTCAATTTAGACAAAAAAACTTTTGCCGCAGCCGTATTTGTCTTTATTTTCATTTTTTCACTTACAGGTGCTTTTGTTTTTCAAGATCCAGGTGTTGAAAAAAATGGGCGCATTCTGATAGACGAATATCATAGTAGTTGGGAGAACACAACCCGAGAGATGGATAAAGAATGGTATGGTAAGCTTTCAACTTATAACTACTATAACTGGGCTGAATGGCTCGATAAATATTATGATGTAGAAAAAAACATTGAAAATCGTTTAACTTCTGAAGTTTTAAAAAACTATGACATACTTATCTTGAAATGCCCTACAAACAAGTACTCCAGTCAAGAAATAAGAGATATCGTGAAATTTGTGAGAAATGGAGGAGGATTATATCTTATAGGTGATCATACCAATGTTTTTGGTATGAACATGTATCTAAATCAGATTTCAAAGAAATTTGATATTAAATTTAAAACAGAATCAACGCATGATATAAATAAAGGAGGACTCACCACTTTTAAAACCAGCTCCTTATTCCCTCATCCCATTGTCCAGAACATGGAAAAATTTGATTTTAAAACTTCTTGTACACTTGAAGCTCCTCTAAACTCTGAAAATGTAATAATTGGAAATCAACTCCTAGGCGAGAAGGGAGTATATTCAACTGAAAACTTTTTCCGTCAGGGCATAGGTGAATCTTTGGATAATGAATACGGACTGCTTTTACAAGTTGCTGCAGTAAAACATGGGGAGGGTAGAGTATTAGCGTTTACTGATAGCACCTGTTTCTCTAATTTTTGTATGTTTATGGATGGATACAAAGATTTCAACTTAGGATCTATTGAATATTTAAACAGAGAAAACCATTTTTCTTGTATGAACGATGTTTTCACAGTTATCGCAGGAGTATCACTCATAGCAAGTTTATATTTCCTAAGAAAAAAAAGAAAAATATTCATTTTATATATCTTTTTATTAGTCGGTTTGTTGTCTTTCTCAGTTGCAACACCCATCTTTTCAAATATTAATCACTCAAACTATACAACGCCAACTCCAAAAGAAGATTTCACACAGGTATGTTTTGATACCGAACACTCTGATATAACCTTGGAAAGCGACCCTACAACAGCTGAAGTTACATCAAGTGAAACCTTCAGTACTTTCTTTGTTTGGACTCAAAGGGTGGGATACTATCCTTCAATTGAAAAAACACTTGAAAAAGCGGTTGAAACAGGAGATATAATAGTGATGATAAATCCTGAAAAGGAGTTCAAAAATAAAGAGATAGACATGGTAGAAAATTATTTAGAGAATGGTGGTAAAGTTTTGCTAATGGATAGTATAAAAAACACAGATTCAACTGCTAATCAACTGCTAAAAAGATTCAACATGTCAATTTTTTACAATGACTCAGCCTACATGGTGACCTCTTCTGGTGAAGAACACCCGAGCGATAATACATACCCTGGCAATATCAGTATGCCTCTTCTCACAATCAATGGTGGAGAAAAAGTTTTTGTTACACAAAAAAACAATTCTGTTTTAGCTGTTAAAAACATAGGAAGAGGTAAGATTGTTACAATGGTGGATTCATATACGTTTAGCAACAAAATCATGGGCAACTCTTTTACTGAACCGAACAAAGATTTAAGGCAGATCTATAATTTTGAATATTATATTTTTGAAGATATATTAAAACCTAATTAGATGGGGCACAAAGAAAAGTCCGATACAATAGATGAAAAGGAAAAAAATACTAATTTTCGGACTAATAACCGCCCTCATACTAATAACCACCACCATGGTATCCGCAGTCAACACAACCACATCACAACAAAACAAACAAGAAAAACCCAACAAACTAGACAGCCCACTATTCAAAACCAGAACCAAACAAAGTATCAACGAAAAAACACAACAAATAAAACAAAAAATACAAAACTTCATAACAAACCTACTAGAAAACAGAATATTCCTGGTCTTTCCAACATTTATAAACGGAATCTTGAAAAATGGTGAGGAAGGAAACGATATTGCTTCGGCTATATCATATGACTGCGTCGAGAAAAGTTATTGCGAAACTGCATGCGATACATGTTTTAAATGCTAAATTTAATTATCTTCCGTTAAGCAAAGCCAACTGTTAATCAAGGAAGAGGGAAAGGTAGTTAAAGCGAAATAGGGAGGATATGCCCACTCTTACTATTTTTTTAAACTATCTGATAAGAAGATTAATCTTTTTTCTTCTAGTATTGTCATCCTCATCACAGCCAGAGCAATAAACCAAGTAAAATATTTCTAAAAAAGTTAAGAGTTGATAAAGTAAAAATCTGATCCATCTCTAACCATACTACCATATTCATCATAAGCCCGGACTTCAAGATGATGCACACCGTTAAAATTATTTTTATCCAAAGTCCAATTAAAAGGTCTTGAATTATCAGTATACTCAAGGTTGTCATCAATATAGAACTCTACAAAATCACTATTCTCAGCATAGGCTTCCACCGTTATATCACCTGCAATAACAGTCATATCTACCCTGGAAATAAGATCCTGTATATCTTCATCCGAAGGTCTAATAGGCTCCAAAGAATCATTTAAATAAAATAATTTTGCATCCACCGGTTTTCTCATAGCCACCATCAGCTCGTTTGTAGGGGGCAAATCAGGTTTAGATACACCTGCAACCCAAGCAGCTGCACGACGATGCATCCACCAGTTCCTACTTATATTCACCGTTTCGCCACGCCAATTATAAATGATTCTGGGCAGTAGAGCGAAACTGCTATAACGGCTTCTTCTATCAAAGCTTTCCTCGACTGTACCATTAACCACCATAGGAATTTCTGCATGCGTAGAGAAAAGTACTATTCTACCAGCATTATCATAAGTTGTAGCTACACCAGCATGGTATCCTTTCAAATCCGTCTGGATTTTTTTAAATGGAACCCAACCAATTATTGCTTTTCTATACCAATGAATAGGTTTAGTTTCCATAAGTTCTTCATCAAAAGTAAGCAGGGGAACAACTTCTCCAAGTTTAGAATCTGAGGTATTTGCAATGTAAAGACCTGGGCCTCCACCATAAGTCATATTAACATGGCTATTTTCATGGTTATCAAATATTGGATTCTCTGTCGACTTTTCAACTTTTAAATTTACTGGAGGAAGTGGGCCTTTTGATCTTATACAATACTGCATTTCCTCCATCCATTCTTGGTTCATATAGACATCTGCAATTTTAAGAACACCAAAATTAGAAATAATCTGATAAATACTTTCAGGAGTTTCAAAACCTCGGGTTGCAAATGTTGAACCTGCACAAGACCCAATGTATCCACCACCGTTAGATAAAAACTCCTTTATGTTTTCATTTATTTGCTTGAATATTATACCATCTCTAAAATAGCTCCAGTAATTTACACCCACATAAAGAAGATCATAATTTTCTATGGTTAATGGTTTTTCTCCCTTTCCTCTCATCTCCTTAAGAGATAAAACATTTTGTGTAAATCGATAAACAGTATCATTTGTATACCATGTGTAATTAAATTGAGGCTGCTCTGTTGTATCTTTTGACTCAGGAGTTTGCTGTTTTAAATTAAAAAGAGCTCCCATAGTAGAATAAGAGGCTGATCCTAGCATAGGGTAATGAGCTATCCTAATAACCTCTATTGTTGTATTATTTTGTGGGGAAGAACTTATCTGAGGAAATGATTTGCAGTTGTTCCTGAAAGATGGAGAGAAATTGTTTGTATTAGTTGAAATAGTTGTGGAGATCGTCAAAGGAGAAGCTAATAAAAAAATTAAGGCTAAAACCAAAGCATTACTAAGGGTTTTTTTAAACAATGTAATTTACAACTCCGTACAAATATAATAGCTTCCTTTAATATTTAAATTCTTCTATATAAATATGGTGGTTGTCAACTTTAGCACCTCATAAGATGATACATTGCTGTAAATGAATCAATCCATCTTTGAGTACTCTCAACGGTGGAATGACAAGGCCAGTTTTTATAGAAATGTTTAATCGGTTGTTTAAAAATTCCAAACCATTGTTCTACCGGGTTATGTAGTCCAAAAGTGATATGCTCCCATTCCACATTTAATCTGTTAGGTGCTGGTTTGTACCATGGTCCTTTATCTACCAAAATCTTGGGACTATTGCTACATTTACTTAAAATATGCTTAAGTAAGCACGGCCTTGCGATACCCATACACCGATTACATCCCAGTTTTGAATGTCTACAGATGCCCAGAGGATATGCAGGCTTTTCCGTTGATCTTAATTTTAGTTTCATCTACAGCCAAAATTTTTCTCATTCTTTTATCAATTTTGAAGATGTTGTCTGCCCTATGATACCATTTCCTGATGGTTTCATGAGAAACCTGTTCATAGCTTGAAACCACCTTTTTGCATTTCCTCAAAGATAAACCATAATGATACAACAAAATACCAAGAGCTCTTGTCCTCAAGTTTTTACGATTTCTTTCAAAAACCTTTTTAGATTCTAACCCTCTTTCTATATACGATAGCATCC
>JAZKSG010000041.1:0-9663 GCA_036626215.1 Thermoplasmatota archaeon | reverse complement strand
ACAAACAATAGAAAATAAAAACGACGTTGAGTTTCATGCAGAAATAACAGAAAAAGTAGATCAACTGATAAATAAAAAACAGCAAAAAAAAGAAGACAACAATCTGAAAGAAATACTGGAAGATAGACAACCAGTCAACAAGACACCAACCACTGGTTTCTTAACAGAAACAACAAACAACAGAAAAGTTTTTGAAGACATCTCTAACAACACCACTTTTTCAGAGATAAAAACTCCATTATCAAAACATATAGAAACAACAGAAGACGCCACTTTTTCAAAAATGCAGATTTGGGATGACGAAGACTTTGTCAACTCAGCAGGGATGCTATCAAAGATAGGGTTTAAAACTAAAAACAAAAAAAAGAAGAAAAAAAATAAACAGAAAGAGAAAACAAACAAAAAACAAAAAGCAACAGATGAAAACTCTGAAGATGACTCTAAAACAGAAAAGAAAGAAAAAAAAGAGAAAGAAGATTTAAAAGAAAAACTGGAGAAAACTAAGAAACAAGCTGAGAAAAAAAAGATACAGCTAAGGAAGAAAAAACAGAAGATAAAACGACTCCGTAGAGATATAGAAAAAATCGAAAAAAACAAAGAAGGCATCAAAGAGAAATATGAAAAAGCAGAGGACTCCGGAGACTACTCATATATCCCAGAGGATTTCGGTAAACGCTCACAGATTTTAGAATACAAAAGAAAAAAAGAAGAAGTACAAAAGTTAGAATCAGAGATAAAAAAAGAACAAAAACTGTTGAAGGAAAAAGAAAAAGAAGTAAAGAAATTGGAGAAACAGGTTGAAAAACTCCAATTAAATGTTGAAAAACCTAAAGAAAAAACAGAGGAAGAAAAAAAGATGGAAAAAAAAGATACCATCGAAGAAAAAAACAAAGAAAAAGAGAAAAAAAAGGAAGACAAAGAAACTAAGACAGATAAAAAGAAAAAAACAAAGAAAGACAAAAAGAAAACGGATAAAGATCAAAAATCGTTTAAAAAAATGTTTAACAGTTTTTTCAAAAACAAAAAGAAAAAAACAGAAACAAAACCTAATCAAACCGACCTGGTAATGGATGAAGATCTAGAACGTATCATACCAGTGATTGATGACCTATTAGGTAAACTACCCGAAGAAGTAATTGAAGATTTTGCTGATTCTGAAGAATTTAAAATATATGAAAAAGTAGTTGAAAAATATCGAGGAGAACAGTGAAAAGTTATGGGTTTGTTAGAAAAAGCCAGAAATAAAAGACAAGAAACAAACCAGGAAGAAAACGTTGATAAGTTTGAAGAAGAAACAGGTTTATTGATGAAAACCAAACAAAAAAAACCAACTGTTGAACAAAAAGAAAAAGAAGAGGAATTTACAGGAGTTGACTCAGGTGAAGGACGAGAAATAATTGAAGAAAAAAAAGGTTTCGGATACAAAGGAATGGGAACACGTAGAATAGTATTCGACCATAGCATCAATGAACATATCTATGAAGTTGACGAACCCGTTTTAAACGATTTCGAAAAAAAAGTCAAGAAAAAACTTGTTCATCTATTCAAGATGCTTGCCGATATAAACGTCTCCGATAAAACTAAAGAAGAAAAAGAAAAATATCTACGAGAAACCCTTGACCGTATCGTAGCTGACAACAAAATCCGTTTTGCCCCTAAAGAAAAACTCCCAGAAAAAAAAGGTTTAAGTTTTACTTCCCGTAAAGAACTAACCGATGTAGAAAAAAAATCACGTGACAAAATCTATTATCATATATTCCGGGAATTTTTAGGATACGGCCGAATAGAAATAATAATGGAAGACGAAGGAATAGAAGACATAAGCTGCGACGGCGCCGACGTACCCGTCTTCCTTTATCACAAAAAATATGAAGAAATCACCACCAATGTAAAATTTGAAAACAGTGAAGAACTAGAATCTTTTGTAGTACGACTATCACAAATCTGTGGTAAACAAATCAGTATTTATTCACCCATCGTAGATGGAAAACTACCAGATGGAAGCCGTCTACAGACAACATTAGGAGGAACAATTACAAGAGACTCAACTTTTACTATCCGACGTTTTTCAGAAAACCCGTTGACACCTATAGATTTACTTAACTTTGAATCTATATCTTTGGATATGGCCGCCTACTTCTGGCTGGCTATAGAACGAGGAGCATCAATACTCTTCTGCGGAGGAACAGCCAGTGGTAAAACCACCGCTTTGAACGCCCTCAGCCTGTTTATACCCCCTCAAAACAAAATCGTATCTATAGAAGACACACGAGAAGTAAATCTACCACATAAAAACTGGATACCCGGTACAACACGTGAAGGATTCTCAACAGGCGACACAAAAACAGGTAAAGACATAGACATGTTCGACCTGATAAGAGCAGCACTCCGTCAACGACCCAAAGTCATCATGGTCGGAGAGGTTAGAGGACGAGAAGCATACAGCCTATTCCAAGCTATGGCCACCGGACACACCGCATACTCCACCGTCCACGCAAGCACAATACATACACTAATACAACGACTAGAAAACCCACCTATAAAACTACCAAGAGCATTGCTAACATCTCTAGACATAATCGTCTTCCAAAACGCGATAGATATAGCTGGGACAACAGTACGACGAATGACCAGCGTAACAGAAGTAGTAAAACTCGACCCAGATACCAACCAACTTATCTTCATGGAACCTTTCAAATGGGTTTCAAAAACCGATGACCGATTCGAAAGCAGCAGAGGCAGCAGAATCATGAACGAAATAAAACAAGAAAACGACTGGACAGACGAACAACTACAGGAAGAACTAGAAAACCGTAAAACAATCCTCCGATGGATGCAACAAGAAAACATCAGAGACTACAAACAAGTAGGACGAGTAGTAGCAGACTACCTCAAATACCCAGAAGAAGTACTACAAAGAGCAGAGGAGGCACTAAACAGGTGAAATCCACTAGATACACCCGTTTCTGCAGCCAGCTATTCTCAAAAATATTCGACAAACTAGACATAAGCGAAACCAGCAAAAACCGTATGTTAGAAAAAGCCGACATAGCCATGATGTACCAAGAATACTACTCAATGGTACTCATGAACATAATAATCGGTTTCACCTCAGCATTCATCTCAACCTATATACTATACACCATTATACCACATGACCTAACAGCTATACTAATGCTAATCGTCTCCAGTGTAGTACCAGTTTTAACAGGAATATATTACATTTCTCTACCTACTTCTAAAGCCAAAAAAAGAGGAAAAGAAATAGATCTATATATGCCCTACGCCGCCAACTTCATCAACACCATGTCCGTAGCAGGAATATCACCAGCAGAAATATTTGAAGCATTAGCACAAGTAGAACTATACGGCGAGCTACAAAAAGAAGCACAAAAAATCAACACCGAAATCAACATGATGGGAGTAGACACCATAACAGCTCTAAAAAACGCAATCGAAATAACACCATCAGAAAAATTCAAAGACTTCATACAAGGAATCCTATCCGTCATACAATCAGGCAGCGAACTAGGACCCTATTTCGAAAAATGTGTAGACGAATACATGAAAGAAGACCTCGTAGACAGAAAAAGAGGACTAGAATCACTAGCGATAATGGCTGAATCATTTGTTGTCACCGTCATAGCATTCCCCCTATTCCTAGTCATAATACTCTCCATAATGGGTTTAACAAGCGGAGGAATCGACTTCACATTCTTCTACCTAATAGCATTCCTTGTTCTACCAATGGCCTACGCAGGCTTCTACGTAATGATGAACATGGGAATGGGTGAACAAGTATGAAGATCGATCTAAAAAAACTACTAAAGATAAAAAAATACAGCTTAAAAAAATACTACGGAAAAGATCAACTAATGTATCTAGTACTCGGCATATCCATAGCTTTCTCCATACTCTTATTCCTATTAGGCTTCCTAACTTTTCTGGAAATATATATCCTCCCAAAAAATATGATTTCAGCTATGGATTTCCTAGTATTCGGCGTCCTATCAATCATCGGACCGATAGGTTTCTACAACCACCTAAAAATCAAGAAAAAAGAAGAAATAGAAAAACGTCTACCAGACGTTCTAAGAGAAATAAGCAGCTCCACCTCCTCAGGTATGACCGTTTTTGACTCAATTAAATCTGTAGCGAAAGGAGACCACGGAAGACTAACACCTGAGTTAGAAAAAATGGCCGCTCAAATCTCATGGGGTATACCAGTAAACAAAGCTTTAAACAATTTCGCAGAAAGAATAAACACCGACTCCATCAAAAGAGTCGTTATAACAATAAACAAAGCCCTACAAATCGGAGGAAACACATCAGCTGTATTCGAAGCAGCAGCCAGAGAAATAGATCAGAAAAAAATGGTAGAAAGACAAAGAAAATCAGAGATGTCAATGTACAGCACAGTTATATTCATCAGCTTCTTCGTATTTCTAGCAGTAATACTAATCATAAACGGAACCATCTTCAAAGAAATCTTTGCAGTAGCAGAAAAAATGCCATCCGGCGGCGGAATAGGAGGAAGCCAAATAGACCTTTCAGGGATCAACAAAGAAATGCTACATAACTCTTTTTTTGCTTTTGTAATGGTTCAAAGTATAGGCGGCGGACTACTAGGCGGATTCATGATGGACGGACGACTCTCCTCAGGAGTCCGATACGGATTCATACTAGTACTCATATCTTTCTTCGTATTCAAATTTATGTTCTAACCTCTCCATCTAATTATTTAAAACTTATGAAATACGTTTTACAATTTGGAATATTTACTGACAACCTATAAATATTAGTTCACAGAAAAATAAACCACAGCCAAAAAAATTAATTTAATTTGGTTAAAGGGAGAAGGGAGAGAAAATGTCTAAACATCTTCTGACCAGTGACAATTATGCAACGTCAGAAATAGTTGGAGGCGTAATCCTAATTCTAATAGCAGTAATTTCATTTGCTGCTATCTACACCCAACTATATCCCGCCCCACCCGATGATAACATCAACACAAGAATAGAAGGAACAGTAAATCAAACCGGACTAATATATCTACAACACACCGGCGGAGAAACCCTGAACTCCTACATCATAGAAGTCAAATCAACCAACAACTCTCTGATAGCCCAAGAAACATTCAACAAAACCTGGGATATCGGCGAAACAGTATATCCTCAGATGCAGATAGATGAAATACAAAACATACGTCTACTTAACGAATCAGATAAACTCAAAATCACTGTAAAATATAAAGGAAACAACGGAGCAATATACCAAATCTTCAACGGTGTTTTAACCGGCCATACCAGAACTTCTCCACCCTCATCTGAAAACCCTATGATTATTTCAACATTAAACACCAACAGTGTCGACGAAGACCTAATATCTTTCAACTACCAGATAAAACCTGGATTCAACAACGCCACCTATATCTATAACTGGTTCAAAAACTCCGAGTCTTTAAACTATCTAATCATGCCTTTTGAAATCAACAGCACCACGGTTAGAGACTACTCTGGAAATGAAAAACATGGAACCGCTGAAAACGCAACCTGGATAAAAAACAGTTTAAAAGGAGGAGGCTACCAATTCAACGGAAACGCCTACATAGAAATACCATACTGTTTTGACAGCAACGGATACATCAACGAAATCACAGTAGAAACATGGATAAAAACCACCGAAAACAATGTACCTATAGCCTCATTTGACAAAGAATGTTTATGGAGTCTAAACATAAAAAACGGTTTAATCCAATGGGCCACCACCACTACAGACACCAAAGAGATAAACAGCGAGACAACAGTTAACGACGACAGTTGGCACCATGTAGCTGCTTCTTTTGACTCCACCACCGGAAATTCTACCATATATATAGATGGTTTAAAAGAGAAAACAGTTAACTGCCACCAACCTGGAAACAATCTTGGTAACGGCAGTCAACCAAACGGCTTTATCGGAAAAGGATGCAGTAAACCAGGAAGAGAAACAGTTTTCCAGACAGGTTTCGAAACGCAAAATGAAGAAGACAAATGGACTAAAAACGATGGTAGAACTACTTGGAGCGGGGGATGGTTCGAAGGTTATACTTTCGGACGACTCGGATCAGATTCACTTGCCCCAAAAAATGGCACATATTCTTTAGGTGGAAGCGGTAATTTTGATCCAGATTATGTAGCATATGATCGAGAAAGCATAGATCTCTCCGGTTACTCAAACGTAGAAATCTCTCTATATTACAGCTATAAAAGCACCGAAGGCGATGACGATTTTTGTTTCTATTATAAAGATGGATCAAACTGGATACCAATCTTCGAAGAAAATGATCCAGATATAGGAGAAGGAAACCAGCTTGAATGGACCTATGTAGATGCTCAAATCCCTGACTCATTAGATAACCTTGTATTAGAGTTTAGATGGTCAACCTCATCATCAAGAGAATATATGGCTATCGACGACTTAAAAATCACAGGTATACCGGCCTCAGGAGCAAACAACTTCACAGGAGATATCGACGAATTCCAGATATATAAAAGATGTCTAACCGATGAACAAATCTATCAAAACTATCTACAACAAAAAAACGAGATATCAGATAAAAACGTGATAGTATCCGATGAAACCAAAGCCGGAGAAAAATGGAAATGCAACATCACACCGGTCAACCAAGATCAATATGGAGCTACAACTGAGACAGACTCTATAACTATTATAAATTATGGAGGTGGAATATAGAATGTATAAAAAAATCTCTGTAACTGTATCACTAATCCTTATTTTTTCAGCTTTCTTCATCTTTACACCATCAGAAACAGTAAAAGCAGACAGCTACAACGGCGAAGATCTCGCAAACGCCATCCTTACTAATGAATCATGGCTGATAAGCTCCTCCTATACAGATACAGACCCCGACGGCAACAAATTAAGCGGAGTATTCTCCTCTTTAGGAACAATGGAACCAACACACGGATCAAACTTCGCTTTATTCAGCACAGGTATAGCAGGAACACCTATAGTTACAACCAACGAAGAAGAACCTGGAGATGAAAGAGGAAGCTGGTTCGAAGGAGGACAATACAGCTATCCAAGAGACCAAGCAACTTTAACCATGGATCTACAAGTACCAGAGCATATGCATTATCTATATTACGACGTACAGTTTTTTAGCTCAGAATATCCAGACTATGTAGGATCCCAATATAACGACAGATTCACCGTAACCGTAGATTCACCATCACAGGGAACCACCGACTATGTTTTCGATGTAAACAGCGGCTATTTCGTTTTAGATTCACATGATATACCAGACACCGGATTCGACATATTTGCAAGAAGCGGCGACCCAGATGGAGTAGACTGGGTAGACACCACACCTCGTAACCCCGGTGCAGACGGAGGAGCCTCAGACATAATACCTATAGGCGGAGAAACACACCCTGTTTCACCAGGTGAAACCATAACCCTCACCATAGACATAACAGACGTAGGAGACAACCAACTAGATAGCGCAGGATTCATAGACAACCTAATGTTCACCGGTTACGCAAAAACAGATATAATAGCCCGTAAAACAGTAGAAGACCTAAACAGCGGGGATATACTCTGCGGAGACACATTGGAATACACTGTATCATTAATCAACACCGGCACAATAGATCAACCAGACAACCCTAGTAACGAGTTTGAAGATATAATACCAGAAAACACAGAATACGTAGTTGGCTCAGCAACAGCTACATCTGGAACTATCGACTACAACTCCAACAACAACAAAATAATCTGGAACGGAGATATTCCAGCAGAAAGCAGCGTATCCCTAAACTTCAAAGTAAAAGTAGACAACGGTTTAGAAAACGGCACAATCATCTCCAACCAAGGAGAAGTATATTGGGATAGCAACGAAGACGGAACTAACGATGCAACAGAACTAACAGACAACCCATATATCGACGATGGAATAGATCAAGACGGCGACTCTGAAACAAACGACGACGACCCCACCAATGTAACAGTAAAAGTCTACCAGAAACCATCAACCGTAACAGAAAACTTCGACGACGACACCTCTGGATACATAGCTACACAGACAGACAACGGCACAAAATGGTTCAAAACAAGCCTAGGAACAACAGGAAGCATTTTTGAAACATCAGAAAGCTACCACTATAGCAGCAGCCCCCATTCTTTCAAAACCAAAATAAGAAACAAAGGCGGCATCCACTACTGGAACTATACTCTATCCAACTTCAACAACCTAACACTATGGGAAACCTGGTTCACATGCGGAGACAACAGCGAACCATACAACCTAACACTAGTATTCAAAGATACAAACAACAATGAAATAACAAAAATAAAATTCGAATACATAAATGCTGGAGATGAAATATCCCTACCTAGAGACTGGTTTGCAAAACTCTACTACTGGGACAACGGATGGAAACAACTACAATCAAGCTACACCGGATGGTACCTACATAACAACTGGTACAAAATACAAATCGAAAAAACAGAAACCAACACCCTAAAATACTCCTTATACCAAAAAAATGATGGAAAAGTAGACGTAGGATATGCAGATATGTCAACAGGTTCATTCAAAGACCTATCCAGCATAGAATTCAGCAGCAACGAAAACCCTATCATGACACCAATATTCTTCTGGGACGACCACACCCTACATTTTGAATAAAAAAAAGTTTTTTATCTTTTTGTACTAAAACCTTCTATATCATATTCCTCAATCATCTCCAACTGCTCACTGTACATCCCCAACATTTCACTATACATCATCATGGACTCGTTAAAAGCCTCCTGTAAATCAGATACATTAGTAAGATAACCAACTGTATTATTTTCAATAGTCAAATTCTCAGCCAGATATTTAAGATACAAACTGGTGTTATAACGCGCATTAGTCAATTTAACCCCAGAACCTGTAAGATTCATATACAAATCTAACAACTCAATATATCCATCATATACCGTATAATTCGTAGTTTTATTGAAAAACTGTGAAGCTAACTCAAAATTTTTACTACTAACACTATAATTAACCATAGCTTTTTCACAGTTACTAATAGTCACATTTTTATAAGTCTCCAACTTCGAACTATTAGTAGCACTCAAAGCAGTATTATACCATAGAAAAGCTACATCAAAATTATAATTACCATCCGCACGATCCCCTCTAGCTTTGTCCAACACACCTAACGATTTTAAAAAATGATTAGTAAAATTAATATTCCTCTTTTTAACATCAACAATCTCTTTCTCCTTAGTAGTTATCTCCTCATTCAAACTCTCAATTTTTTCCTCTGACGCCTGCCGTCTCATCAAATCAGCTACAAAAAAAGTTATAACTATCACTCCAACCATTATAGCTACAAGCATTATCAACATATTTTTACTGAATCTTCTTCCCACAATCTGAGACATAAAAAAAACTCACCCTCACCAAAACTATTTGAAACAATTATCGTGTTTTCATTATTTATACTCTTCGCGTTAAAAAACATTTTGCAGATAAGGGAAAAATTAAAGAACAGTATTTGTTTACCGGATAGGCAAAAAAGAAAAAAATATTTTTGCCCTGGTAGTGTAGTGGCCCATCATGTGGCCCTGTCGAGGCTACGACCCGGGTTCAAATCCCGGCCGGGGCGT
>JAZKSG010000040.1:0-10411 GCA_036626215.1 Thermoplasmatota archaeon | reverse complement strand
CCTACCAATTCTCCGCTTTGTACTACAGGTAATCTTCTTATTTTATTTGATTTCATCTTTTTAATAGCTTTATCTACTCGATCAGTAGGGTTAACTGTTTTCACGTCTGTAGACATAATCTCTCTTATTTTTTCTTTTTTAATATCCAAAAGATTACACATAGATCGTTCTATAATATCTCGTTCTGTTACAATCCCAACAAGTTTCTTCTGACGTGTAACAAGAAGTGAACCCACTTTAAGATCTCTATACACTCTGCAA
Organism: Thermoplasmatota archaeon; assembly: GCA_036626215.1. Lineage (GTDB taxonomy): Archaea > Thermoplasmatota > E2 > DHVEG-1 > DHVEG-1 > JAZKSG01. The sequence goes on along the minus strand of JAZKSG010000040.1, from coordinate 10,150 downwards.
GCTTTATAAATTGTTGAATCACTTTCTATCGACGCCACATCCCTCTTCATTATGTCTCTAACTAACATACCAGATTTTAAATTGAACAACGATTATATTAAATCATTGGTGATTTTGCTTATTCCTATTTTTTGGATATTTCGGATAGAGTTAGTATCTTTTTGTAATAGGATTTCGATTATTTGTTTTTCATATTTGTTAAACAATTTCATAGTCTTTTTAGCTTATTAGCTTAATAACCTTTTAGTTCAAAATGTCAAAATGAAAAAATAGTAGATCTAACGATAAAAACAAGTATTAAAAAAGAAAAACAAAAACTAAATCCAGCTTTTCCACCAAAAGAAATATATACTATGCTGTTTTCACACCTCGGAAAACATGATGGAGAAAACCAAGAAAAACTACATCGCTCTCTGCTGCATATCACTAGCATGGTTTCTCATACTCTCAGGAAGATACAGTATATCGAATCTACTACCAAGGATAACAGAAGAACTTAATTTCGGTTGGACTGAAGCAGGTATAGCGTTAACAGCTATGTGGCTCTTCTATGCTTTACTGCAATTTCCATCAGGTATTTATTCGGATATAAAAGGTAGAAAAATTAGTATAATAATAGCGATGGTTGTGTTTTCTCTTTCATATTTTTTGATAGGGGTATCGATTCATTACCTTATGTTTCTCTTCGCCTTGATATTACTAGGCGCGGGGACTGGCGGATATCCTTCTGTCGGAATATCTATGATTACAGATATTTTCAAAGAAAAAAGAGGGAAAGCCCTTGGTATACGTTCTAGCGCTGGTTCATTGGCATACATAACGCCTATATTGGCGGCTGCTATAGCTAGCTACTACAACTGGCGTAGTTTCTTTTTTATATGGGGTGCTATAAGCATTTTCAGTATATTCTTATTCTATAAAGGCACTCAGGAATCAACTCGTCTACCGGAAAGTGTCTCCGTAAAGGAGCGGGTTGTAGATGGAGTGAAAGTATTCAAGAAAAAAAGAGTGCAGCTGATTTTTTTAATCAATTTGTTGATAGCTATCACCTGGATAAGTTACATGTCGTTTTTTCCATCGTATCTAATAACAGAAAAAGCTTTTACTGAAATACAGGCAGGTATAGCACTAGGGATACTTGGGCTTGGAGGATTTATTTTTAAACCAGTAATTGGAACCTTTTCAGATAAATACAACAAAAAAGTTATCATCCTTATTTTAGCATTGATTGCAGGTTTTGGAACACTTGGCTTGGTATACGCCTATTCAAAATGGATGATATTTCTAATAAGTCCTCTACTATCATTGTCCCCTGCAGCATTTCCAATTATCTCTTCTTACCTGATGGATCAATGGGAAGAAAAAGGAAGAGCGGGAAAACTCGGTTTCTACCGTTCAAATCTTATACTCTTAGCGAGCCCGTCCGCATCAGTGATAGGGTTCCTTGCTGACAGATACAGCTTTGATGTACCATTCATTGGGTTAGCATCTATATTATTCCTAATTGTAATAATCCTGCTGGTTAATCTAACATTGTTCAAAAATAATAAAACCTGATGAAAAAGTTTTTTTACTATGGACTTTTTCAACTCGACCCCCTCTTTGATTTTAAATTTTGAGAATGTTAAATTATGATTAAACAAGCTGACAAACAATATCCGGATGAAGAAATATACAACATTTTTGAACCTGAAATACGAGAATGGTTTAGAGATAAATATGAAACTTTTACTCCTCCACAGAAATACGCTATAAAAGAAATACATGAAGGAGAAAACACACTTATTTCATCTCCAACAGGTTCAGGTAAAACACTCTCCGCTTTTTTAGCAGGTATAAACGAACTATTGTCTTTAGCAAAAAAAGGAAAACTAGAAGACAAAATCTATATCTTATACATCTCACCTCTGAAAGCTTTAAACAACGATATACATCGCAACCTAGAAGAACCACTCAGCGAAATCTATGAACGTTTCGACATCAAAGATCAGATACGTGTAGGAGTAAGAACTGGAGACACCAGCCAAAAAGAAAGACAAAAACATACACGCAAACCACCACATATATACATAACCACCCCTGAAAGCCTAGCTATCGTTTTGAACTCACCAAAGTTTTCTAAAAAACTACGTGAAATAAGATGGATTATAACCGATGAAATACATAGTCTGGCAGACAACAAACGAGGAAGTCATCTCTCCCTATCTCTAGAACGGCTAACAAATGGTTTAGAGACACAACCAGTACGTATAGGTCTATCAGCTACAATCTCGCCGATGAAAAAAATAGCTAATTTTTTGGTTGGCACCAACCGTGATTGTTTAATTGTAGATATCAACTATCTAAAAAAAATTGATTTAGAAGTTTTATCACCAGTAGATGATTTCATCTATACACCATCTAAAGATTTATCAGACAAAATGTACAACATGCTCGACGAACTGATAACAGATCATAGAACCACTCTAATATTTACCAATACCCGTAGCGCAACAGAAAGAGTAGTCTTCAACTTGAAATCACGTTTCGAAAAATATGAAAACCATATAGAGGCACATCATGGGTCTCTATCCAAAGATGTACGCAAAAACGTTGAAGAAAGACTTAAAAAAGGTGATCTAAAATGTGTGGTTTCCTCCACCAGCCTAGAATTAGGCATCGATATAGGATATATAGACTTAGTAGTGCTGTTAGGTTCACCCAAAAGTGTAACCCGTGCTTTACAACGAATAGGCAGAAGTGGACATTTCCTCCATGAAACCTCCAAAGGCCGGATAATAGTACTAGATCGAGATGACCTTGTAGAATGTACAGTGCTCGCTGAAGAAGCAAAAAAAGGACATTTAGACAAAGTACACATCCCAAACCACCCGCTTGACGTTCTCGCACAACATGTCGTAGGTATGGCTATAGAAAAAAAATGGACTTTTGACGAAGCACTAGACCTCATCAGACAAGCCTACCCCTATAGAAATCTATCAAAAAAAAACTTCCATAAAGTATTACATTACCTTGCAGGTGAATACGAAGAACTAGAAAGCCGAAAAGTCTACGGAAAAATATGGTACGATGAAGAGGAGGAAGTATTTGGCCGAAGAGGAAAAATGGTTCGACCAATATATTATCTAAACATCGGCACCATACCTGATGAAGTAGCGGTTAAAGTCTATACTACGAACAAAAAATATGTAGGAAAGATAGAGGAAAGCTTCGCAGAACGACTGAAAAAAAACGATATATTTGTTTTAGCTGGTGAAACCTATGAGTTTATACGCTCTAAAAAAATGCGTGTCTATGTAAAACCTCGGCCGGAGGCAGCACCCACCATCCCCTCATGGTTCTCCGAGCAGCTACCACTCAGCTATGACCTCGCTATGGAAATCAACAAATATCGAAGAAAAACCAGTAAAAAAATAGAAAACAAAGAAAAACAAAAAGAAATCTCAACACCGCTTTACAACTACTTCAAAGAACAGAAACACTTCTCTATACCACATGATAAAAAACTTCTTGTAGAAACATTTGAACAAGAAGGACTAAGACACATAATCTTCCACACACTAGTAGGCCGCAGAGCCAACGACGCTCTATCACGGATTTTTGCATACCGACTATCCAAGATGAAAGACCTGAATATCCGTATAGCCATCACCGACAACGGCTTCGATTTAATGTACCCCAGCTACAAAGAAGAAATATCTGAAAAAAACATAAAAAAACTATTCTCCACAAAAAAACTTAGAAACGATCTTAAAAAAGCGTTAAGCAACACAGAAATGTTGAAAAGACGTTTCCGACACACAGCTATAAGATCATTCATGGTGCTTCGAAACTACCTCGGACACGAAATAGGCGTCTCAAGACAACAGAGACATTCATCAGTACTATTCAAGATAGTTAAAGATCTCGACCCTGAATTTCCAGCGTTAAAAGAAACCTACCGGGAAATCATGGAAGACTCTATGGACATAGCCAACGCCAAAAAATATCTAAAAAAACTAGAAAAACAAAAAATAAAACTAGAAACCCTTAAAAACGATCTACCCTCACCGTTCTCCTTCAACCTGTTAAGCGTCGGATCATCAGATGTAGTGTTAATGGAGGATCGTAAAAAGTTTACCCGTGAAATGCATAAAAGAGTCATGGAGGCTATAGGTGAAAAAAGAAAAAAACAAAATTGAAATCTGGCCAGATGTTTTTGCTACTAGAGACTACGCTCTACATCTACCCAAAAAAAACGTTGTAATAATCTCAGATTTGCATCTAGGTGTAGAAGGGGTACTACGAAGCGAAGGAGTATCATTACCCCAATACCAGAAAAAAATAATATTAGAAAGGCTAAAAAAAATTTTAAAAAAATATAAACCAGAGACGTTGATAGTAAACGGAGATTTTAAACACAACTTCGGAAAAAACCTATGGCAGGAATGGCGTGAGGTAAACGAGATAACTGATTTTTTAAGAGAACAAACAGAGATAATACTACTAAGGGGAAACCATGACAATTTTCTAAAAACTATAGCCGTAAAAAACGATATACCTTTTAAACAAAAATATCAGATAGAAAACATAGTTATTCTACATGGACATAAAGAAAAAAACATAGAAAAAGATAAACGTAAAATAATTGCTCATGAACATCCATTTATCAAAATACGAGATAAAGTAGGAGCTACACTCTCTTCACCCTGTTTTTTAGCATCAGAAAATACAGTTGTTATGCCTGCTTTTTCACCGGTTGCAAGTGGGACAAATATGATCACATCAGAAAAAAAAGAACTTCTCTCACCTTTTTTAAAAAAAATCATGATTGAAAAATTTGAAGTATACGCTATTACAGATGTAGGACTACTAGATTTTTCATCAATAGGGAAGCTTAGGAAAGTCGTGCTATAAAAGAAGTCAGAGTAAAAAGAGTCTTCTTTTTTTAAACATCAATCGATTGGGTAACTACTGTAAAGAAGGTTGATAACAGTTGTACAACAACGCCTTTTAAACATAATCAACAAAGTTTTATTTAAGTGAAGGTGAACCAGAGATGATAGATAAAAAACGTGAAAAACTGGAAAATCTGTATAAAGATGCGTTATACCAGCATTTCCTCCGTAAAGGATACCAGAGAGAAAAAGCATACTTTGAAGCATTGCGACGATATAAAGAAAAGAAAGAAGAATTGATAAACTGATTCTAAAAAGATTTTTTTATTTAAGAATTTCTTTTAAACACTCCGCGTTTTTAAACATTTGAAAGTTGTTAAACATACAGTAGACAGTCTTTTTTTCTTCAGAAAGATTTTTTAGTTTATCAGAGAGTTCCTCAAGCTCTTCATCACTGTAATCGTAGTTGTAATCATATTCCTTTTCATTGAGACCATGAAGACGTATATAGGAAATAGGGTGATCAGAAACAGGATTACGACGCATCAAGTCTACAACATGTATAAGATTTAAATCATCGCAGATTTTTTTTATCTCCCCTTGTTTTTCTCTCCAGTTTCCCCGTGGCTCCCAAGCGATTTCGACAGCTCCACGATTAATTTTCTTCAAAAGTTTACGCATGTTTCGCTTGTTTTTTCTGTTACAATCAAAACTGTTTGACGTCTGAATAACTATTATTTTGGCGTTTAAACTATCCGCAATTCTTTTAGTCTTATTCCAGGCTTCTACAATCTCAGAGTTGGGTTTAAGGTAACCAAAGTTTTCTTTCTGAGCATCAGTCAATTTATCTTTTTTATTTCTCCAAGTAGGGCTACTAGTTGGATGAGTCAAAGCCTGCCAGGCTTTCATGGTAAAATCGAAATCGTTATCTGCCTCCCGTCTCCAACGTTCAGCAGTTTTCTCCATAGGAAGCTTATAGAAAGTACGGTTTAACTCACCAGTTCTAAAACTATTGGTATAAGCCTGAAGTTTATTTTTATATTTATCTTTCCAACCCTTACCAGGTTTAAAATAACCATATCCACAGGTACCAATTTTTATATCAGACATATAAACTCCCACTACTTTCTTCTTTAAATATTTTAGAAACTCACTTATAATTCTTTCGAAGGAAGAACTATTTTCCCATTTTCATCTCCTACTTCTACGGTTTTTCCCTGAAGAAAAAGTTTACCTGTAACACTACATATATATGCATCAAACTCATGTTTATTATTAGGAGAAACATTCATCTGTTTAGCAGCAACTCGGTAGTCTTTATTGTACACTCCAATTATTTTTTGTGTAGCTGTAGGGAAAACCTCTATAACCTTTGGTTTATCAATTTTTTTAACAAGTCTGGAAGCCCTCAAGGTTAAAGTTTTCATACCTGGTAAAGCAGGGGATAATGCTCCATATTTTTTTAACTCTCCATCTGCCTTTCTCATATGAGGTTTGCTATCCATTATCGGTGCATCTATCGCTACCAAAACTGGTTTAACCTCAGATATATTATCTAAAATTTCTTTATCTGTTTTAACTGTCTTAAGAACAATTTGATTGTTTTTTAGAATACATACACCTGTAGAGTTTTTTGGATAAGCAGCGAGATCAACACCTAATACTTTCAACGAAAAATAAACCACCTAACCTAATTCTATATCTAACAGAGGAGGGTTATATACTATTAGTTGAAAAATCATATCCCAAAAAGACGAAAAGGTTTATTAACGAGTTTTCAAAAATTAGTCTGACAACCTATAAATAAATCATTGTTTATTATGGAGGCAAAGAAAAAATATGAAAAAAATAGCAGTTATATTAGCAGGCAGCGGAGTTAAAGATGGAAGCGAACTCCATGAATCAGTAGCAACCCTACTCTATCTAAAAAAACAAGGTGCAGACTACGACTGTTTTGCACCAGACAAAAAACAACACCACGTAGTTGATCACACAAAAAACAAACCAGTGGAAAACGAGGAAAGAAACATGATGACAGAGGCAGCACGTATAGCAAGAGGAGACATAAGAGACATAAAAGAATACAACCCTAACGACTATGATGCATTGATTTTCCCTGGAGGATTCGGTGTAGCTAAAAACTTGTTCACCTATGCTATAGACGGAGTAAACTGCAGAATAGATGAAGATGTAAAAAACGCTATTCTACAGACACATCAAAAAGATAAACCAATTGGAGCTATCTGTATATCTCCATTGATGATAGCACGTGCATTCAAAGACAACGACGTTAAACCAAAAGTAACAGTTGGAAACAGAGAAGAACTAATGTCTGCAGTCGAACAAAACGGCGGTATAGCAGAAGAAAAAAAGGTAGATGAAATCTGCTATGACAAAAAAAACAAAATCGTTTCAACTCCTGCATATACGATAGCAAATGATATAGCTGAAGCAGCATCAGGTATAGAAAAACTTGTAACAAAAATCATTGAAATATCCTAAAAAAACCAGGGAAAAAACAATTATGTATAGTGAAGAGTGGGAAGAAAAAAAGTACTCAAAGACATACAACCAAACATATAACTATATAGAATACAGGAAGAAAAACGATGCAGGTTTTACAATATCTGTACTTGACGAAATGCTGAAAGCGGCATATGCAAAACAAGGAATCAACTTTACAGGTAAAGGCAGACTAAAACATATAACCGAGACTGCTACTATAGCTGCCTTAGAAAGCTCTCTCGCTAAATGGAAAAAAGAAGGAAAAGAGAGATGAATAAAAAAACCGAGGTTAGCAAATATATTTCCTATCTTCTAAGACATAACCCTAAAGATTTAGATATATCCAAAAATGGTTTTGCCTCTATCAACCAAGTTTTAAACAAAGTTAGAAAAAAATTTCCAGAGGTAGACAGAGAGATTCTAGAAAAAATAACTCAAAATGGAAACAAACGATTCCAGATAAAAAACAACAAGATTCGAGCCTTGTACGGTCATAGCATACCTGTCGACATAGAACTAGAAGAAATCCAAGATGAAGATGTTTTATATCATGGTACCACGCCAAAAGCTGCAAGAGAAATATGTAGAGATGGTTTGAAAACAAAGGGTAGACAAAGAGTACATCTTTCATCCTCTATAGATGAAGCTTTACGTGTTGGTAAAAGAAGATGTCCCAACCCAGTTGTTTTAGAGATAAATGTCAAAAAAGCACAAAGAGAAGGTGTATGTTTTAGTAGGGCTACAAACAAAGTAGTAGTTTCCGATGAGATACCATCTTCATGTATTTCAAAAAAAGATGAAAACTAAAAAAATTTTAGGTAGGATTTTGAGAAGTGCAGCCATGTTCAGATAAAAGAGTTTCGATAGAATCCATAATGGTATCTTCATTTTTTGGATAGGCAGCTATTTTTATCCTAAAATGGAAACAATCTCCACCTTCTGTTAAAACATATTTTTGATCCAACAACGATTGCTTATCAAGCCGGATATAAAAGTTTCCTTCATCATCTACTCTTGTTCGACGTTGATCAAAAACCCTACTTTTATCTTTATCATGCATCTGTTGAAATAAATTCCTCAAAAGAAGACGGTTATGACGTCTTTTCTCTGTCTCCATAGAAAGTATATGGATAGTTTTTTCTTCAAAGCCTTCAGCTTCTTCATGATCTATATCCACTTTTTCTTTTTTGAAATCAACCGGTAGTAATCGATTAAAAATGTTTTGAATGTTTTCTAAATTGTTATAATCTTTTTCGAATACTCTGATTGAAACATTGTGTACCAACTGCCTCATAACAAAAAAGTATCTTACAGTTTATATTATATAAAAGTTGTCCCTTGTTTTAGGTTAAATCTATCATCCAGTTTCTTAACAATGTTTTAACTATAACCATCCATAGCACCGCAGCGACGATATAGATTATAGTCATATGATTCCAGTTTTGAATCACTAAGCCCAGAGCTACACCCGCTGCTGGAGCATGTTCAACATTTATCATAGTCATTATAAAAATGGAGAAGCCTACTGCAATAGCGGCAAAAACGATTATATCTAGCTCAGTAGGAACAAAAAACGTAAGATAATAAAAAACTAGACCAGTCACTGTTCCAACTATATATCCACCTATGATTCTCCTTGAAGCAGCGGTATACTTATGGGGCATAGTAAAAGCAATCATTGTACTTGCTCCAAGAGAGGTAATGATTGCAATCTCGGTGAGAATATCTAAAAAAAGTAACACCGCCAAAATAGTAAGGGTAGCAAGTATACATTGAAAAACAAATTTTGATTTGTTATCTTTGAATTTTTCATCAAAAATTTTGATTTTATCTATCTTCAACTTTTATATTCCTCTCCGCAAAAAAGATAAGCATTAATTATTCAAAAATTTTTCACAAAAAAAATCTGTAAACATTGTTGGATGTTTGGCATTTACCAAACATTTTCCAGGTTTTTAAATACAAAGGCAGTACATAATAAAAAACCAGATAAAAAAGCTTAAAACAAATAAGTTATTTGTGAAAAATTAATATAATCTAGAAAAATAAGGGATATTTGAAAAATGAGGATAGTAACTAAGGTAATATTAACAATAGCTATATGCTCAATGATAGGAGCAACTGCATTAAGTATATACATACTCGATACTCCTTTTTCAAAAGAAATCCCTGAAGATAATTTACTATCAAATACCTTTGGATACTCTGATGAAACCGTGGATCAAGAAATTGAAAACATTCATTTTCTTGGAACATGGAGAACAGACAAAGCAGAATTTGACATGGATATTAAACCATCAGGTTCAGTAGACGCTATGTCCGGATCATCTGACAAAGCGAAAAAAAGAAGTGATATCTCAGTTAACAATTCCATATCAACACAAACAGGTGAAAACAAGGATGACGAAAAACCAGATTTAGAAGATATTACACTACTCTCAGGGAACTTTACTATAGACGAAGAACAAAAAATTATCACGCTTAACAAATCTTCTAAAAACTATTCATATCGTTATAGTTTTACAAATAAAAATAACACTCTTTTTTTAACCAATATAAAAACAAATGAGACACTTATCTTTCAGAGAAAAATACCTGATGTTGACGAAGGAAAAGAAGTAAAAAGTTTCGTTTATAATAAAGTAAACATCTCAGGTAATTTCAGCTTTTCAACAGATAAAAAATATGGGAATTTATCTCTAAATGAAAGCTATAAAATACCTGTATGTCTGAAAGATGTAAATCTGAATCAGTCTTTTGAAGGTAAA